>JAGBFF010000039.1 GCA_017936615.1 Clostridia bacterium
CACGGCCGATGATGCGACCCTTCATTTCATCGTTGGGCAACGGCACGACCGATACGGTCGTTTCGGAAACCTGATCCGCAGCCACACGCTGGATAGCGTGGGAGATCAGATTACGGGCACGCTGATCCGCTTCTTCCTTAAGCTGGGCTTCGTACTCATTGATCTTGAGTGCCTTTTCGTGAGTCAGCTCCTCGGAAAGACTCTTCAGCAGGTAATCCTTGGCCTGTTCGACGGTGAAGCCGGAAATACGCTCCAGCATTTCAAACTGACCGCGCTTGATGTCCTCGACATCCTGCAAGCGGGAATCGATTTCCTTCTGTTTCTTGGCGATCGCTTCCTCCTTGGCCTCATAGTTTTCGATTTTGTGATCCAGAGACTCTTCCTTCTGCTGAATACGGCGCTCCTGACGCATCACTTCGTTGCGACGCTCCTTCAGTTCGCGCTCGGACTCGTTACGCAGACGATGGATCTCATCCTTCGCCTCGAGCAAGGTCTCTTTCTTCTTGGACTCAGCCTGGCTTTTAGCTTCCTTGATAATACGCTCTGCTTCGGCTTCCGCAGAACCGATCGCCGATTCGGCGGTCTTTTTCCGATGCGAAACACCAGACCGAAATGCTACCGCACCGGCAGCGACACCACCTACGAGAAGGCTGCCAACGCCGGTCAAAATGTAGTACAGCACGGGGACGAACACCTCCTATGTTCCGTTCTTTCATCAATCGTTTTACTGTATAAGGCAATCCTTCCCCGTCGATTTACGACAAAGTATGCTGCTGTATCGCAATGCAAAACCCTCGTACCGCTTCATACGAAGGGAGTATTCCAAACAACAAGAAAACCGGATTGCCGCCCATCCGGCACCGACCGGACAGGAAAAAGTTTTCTCATAGCCATAGGCTGTTAAAATTATACCTCTTTTTCCCCGTTCCTGTCAAGAAGTAATCCCACTTTTCCGCGTACAACGCTCAAAAAAAGCATCGGCGCTCCGAAAAGCGCCGATGCTTTTGATATCAGTTTTTCATTTGGAGGATCTCAACCTCTCGTTTCCAGTCGTAATATGGCGTCATATCCGCAACCAGGGTATCGATATTGAGCGCCACAGTGCTGGCGATCACGACCGTTTGCTTTTGATAAACCGGTACCTCGACCGCCCAATCCATCACCACAGCCTCGATCTTTTCATACAGCACCTCTCGCTTGGCCACATCCGTCTCACGGCGTGCAGCTGACAAAAGCTCGTCCAAAGCTTCGTCGCTGATATCCGTGTCCACACGGTAACTTCCGTCGGACGCGTAAGAGGCGTAATAGTCAGGAACGATAGCCTGCGCGCGAAAATCGCACCAGATCTCCACGACACCGGATCGAATATCTGCAAGCAACGGCTCTTCGTGCTTATAGTCGGTCAGTGTTAAGGTGATGCCGATCTTTGCAAGGATATCCGAAGCCTTTTTGAGAAGTGAAAAGGCAGGATGCTCCCCGGCTTCACAACCGGTAAATGCAACATTGAATTGCAGTGAAGCGCCCTGCGGAGCAGCCGTTATACGCCCCTTCTGCACCGTGTATCCCGCTTTTTCGAAATAAGACAACGCCGCCGCCAAAACGCGATCGTCGTCAATCTCATCAGAAGCATCGTCGGTAACGCTCGGAGCACCGCTCGCATCGATGCCAAACCCATGTTGCATCGGTCGTACCGAGCCGTACTCGCCATAATACGCCTCGACCGACATCCGGCGATAGGCGGAAAATACCGTCATCAGCGCCTTGCGAAGACTGCGCGAAGCCTCCGACTCGGAAGAACCACCTACGCGAATACGGTCGGCGCTCATACCGATGTAGCCGTATCCCGCTGCATCCATAATGCCTACCGTGATGACATCACCGCTGAGAACGCCGCCATTTGCCTTTTCCACCGTACTAACCAAAGCAGGTGTCATATCGACCTCGGTGATCTGCAATTTACCTTCAGAAAGCGAGCTCATCTTTTGATTTCCTACAATCGATTTACATAAGATCTGCGCAATCTTAGGCGCACCGCGGTAATAAGTAGCATTTGCGTTGAGCGTTACCATACCGTTGCGATATCGGGAATAGGTGTAGGCACCGGCTCCCAACGGCTTTTCGGATTTACTGCGCACGCCCGACAGATCGCCCTTTGCGAATCCGAAACTGCCGCTTTCGGGGGAGAATTGCTGAACGTTACCGTAATAATGAAGCGGCGCGATAGGAATACAGAATTGATGCAGAGCCGTCACATCCGCCTGCTCCAACGTTACCGACAGCGTATAATCACCTGTCTGCCGTATACCGGCAATACGCGGTGCGGACGTACCGGTAATAACACCTTTTTTGAGTGTATTGCTTAGCTTCGCCATCAAGAGCGCTGAAAAATCGTGCTTCGCCGCCGACGCATTGATGCCTGTGGCAGATACGGTGTAGCTACGCGTATCGACGATGAGATTAAAGAAATCCGTAGTCGTCGCATTCTCCGGCAGACCAACATAACCGAGCGCCTCCGCCACACTGCACACATCACTGCCGATCCCTCGCGCTATACCGTCATCCACGATCTCTGCGGCGAATTCCGCTCCGGCCTCGTTAAACAACGTCCAAAACTCAATCGCCTCTGCCGCTGTGTAATACCCCTCCGACGAGCCGTTCGTCGCGTTGGCGGGGGTAGCCTCCAAAATCAACTGCCACTTCGGGATCACATTCCGACGATACTCCTTGAGTCCTTTGATCGGCAACGAGGAGAACGACGATGTACCGTTATAGGTCGGATCACAAAGAACATACATCGAAAAAACAACGTCTTTTGCCGTCAGAGCCGTGCCGTCCGAAAAGGTAAGATCGTCACGCAGAGTAAACGCGTACTCCACACTCCCGTCCGTATGTGCAGACACCGTCACGTCGGCGGGGCCGGTGTAGCCGTACTCCGTTCCGTTATAGACCGCCGTTTCGCCGTCAATACCGTTGCAGATCACGTTACCGGCACGGTCGGTATTCAGCAGCCAAAGCTGTGTCAGCTCCACGACTTCCCGATCGGAATCTGCTACGGCAAAAAACGGCGAAAAATTACCGCTAAATCCTGTGCACCCGTAGGAAAGTACCGTATGAGGCACCGTTGCTGCCGTCTGCTGTTCCTCGCCGCAACCGGGGAGAACACAGAACCCCAAGCACATAACCGCACACAGTATACCGCTTAACAACCGCTTGCCCATTGCCGTATTCTCCTCCTTTCCGCTTCACCACACACTGATTATACGATTTCCGACAGGTCAAATGTTGCCAGCCACGCGGTTGCATGCTCGCACACGCCGCGCAGGCAGGCTTCCTCAAACGGCGTGTCCAAATCAGCGTGGCGCAACAACTCGGTAAACACGCGGCTGCCGCCCTGCTTTGTGTAGTTCATATAGCACTGCCATGCCGCCTTGGGATCCTCCTGTATACGCGCCCAAAACTGAAGTGCCACCGTTTGAGCCAGACAATAATCGATATAGTAAAACGGGCTGGAATAAATATGGTGCTGTCTCTGCCAGCCCTCACCCTCACTGTAAAACGGAATGTCACCGTCCAACTTCATCCACGGCATATATACCCCTAACAGATCTTTCCAGACCGCGTGACGCTCAGACGGCGTCATATCCGGCTTTTCGTACACAACGTGCTGGAAATGATCCACCATCGTTCCGTATGGAATAAAGGTGACCGCGCCCGCCAGATGGCTGTACAAAAACTTGGCGGTATCGCCACCAAAGAAACCCTCCGCCCACGGCCACGCAAAAAACTCCATCGACATCGAGTGCACTTCGCAGCCCTCCATACCGGGCCACGCCAACTCCATCGGCACACGGTCACGGTTCATCCAATACGCAAACGCGTGCCCCGCCTCGTGCGTTACAACCTCCACGTCACCTTGCGTGCCGTTGAAATTTGCAAAAATAAACGGCACCCGGTACGCGGCGATCTCGGTGCAATATCCACCGCCCGCTTTACCCTCTTTGGACAAAACGTCCAACAGCTCGTCCGCAAGCATCGCGTTGAAGAACTTACCGGTCTCGGGGGACAATTCCTCATAAAACCGCTTACCTTGCGCCAAGATGTCGTCGGGTGTACCGCAGGGTCGAGGGTTCCCTGAACGGAACTTCAATGCTGCGTCCGCAAAACTCAGGGGATATTCCTTGCCCAATCGCTTCGCCTGTGCACGGTAAATGCTATCCGCCACCGGCACTAAATACTTAACGACCGCGTGGCGGAACGCCTCCACATCGGTTTTGGTATAGCAATTCCGCCCCATGCGATAGTACCCGAGGGTAGTATAGCCTTCATACCCCAATTTCTTCCCCATCGTATCACGCAGATGCACCAAACGATCGTAGAGATCATCCAGCTCCACCTGATGCTCCTTGTACCACTGTCCCTCAGCCTTCCACGCTGCCAAGCGGCGCGCGTCATCCGCATCAGTCTTGAACGGGGTCATCTGCGAGATCGTATAGGTATCGTCTTCAAACGGGATCTGTGCTGAAGCCAACAGCTTTTCGTACGCCTGAGTCAGTTCGTTTTCCTGCTGCAGTTCGGGAATGATCGATGGATCAAAGGATTTCAGATCCAGCTCAGCATTGATAAAATACACGTCACCGTACTCAGCAGAAAACTGCGGACGAAACGCCGACGTCAGCATCGCGGCGGTCCACTGCTGCTCATACGCCTGCAGCTCCGGCGCCGCCGCATTCCAAAAGCTCATTTCCTCGTCATAAAACGCATCGCGCGTATCGATCGAATGACGGATACTCACCAACGTTTGCGCGGTCATTACCTTCTTGACCAACGCTTCCCGCTGCAAAAACACCGCTTTGGCAGCCTTGTAATCCGCAGCAGCGGTCAGCTGCTGTGTCAGGGCGGAAAGCTGCGCTTTCACATCCTCCAGATCGGGACGACGGTATCCCATCTCACCAAACCTCACGCGTTACACCTCCAAGGAAATATAGTATCAGTATAGCACAATCCCCCTGCTTTGTACAAGTGGAAAAAGTAAGAAAACGCCCTTTTATCCTACGATAAAAGGGCGTTTTCCGTCATCGCAGAGGAATCAACAGCATCGTATCCTGTTCCAGCACATCCTGTGTCAAGCCGTTTTCAGCTTTAAGTGCCTCAGGCGAGGTGCGTTCACGCCGCGCCAACTCCCAAACCGACTCACCGGCAGAGGCAAAGCAGACCTTGAGACAGCAGTCGTCCAAAAGATCGCCCCTGGTACACGGTACCGTTTCATCTGCACTCATCTGTACGACAGCAATGTGCGTCCGGGTACTGCTGCACACACACTGTACCGCCAACCGTAACCGCAGCTCAAGCTGTGTTCCGTTGCGTGTATACGCCGTATCCAACGGCACCACCGTGACTGCCATCGTTTCACACGGCTCCGTCCACTCACTCCGGTAGGCAGCAGATCGCTCATAATACGACAGCACGCCGCCACTGTCACGCGTGATCATACCGATCAGCACCTCACCGCCGATCGTGCTCTCCCCCTCATCCCGACAGTACGCTGCTGTCACGGGATCGCACCACAGATCCACGATCTCGGCAATATCGCCATCCGGCAGCTCTGCGGAAATCCCCACCGTCACTGTGTCCGACCGAACCGATTGGATCTGACAGACGTCCACGCGCTCCGACTCCAGCTTAAGCGGATATGTTGTATGATAAGCATCTGTGACGATATCATACGTTTCCGTAGCGTAGCACTCCAGCGTGACGGCCAGCTTCAACGCAATCGAAAGCAGCCGATTTTCTCCGCCGGGATCCTGCATCAGCCGTGCATCGCACTGTGTCACCTGCACACGGCAATCGCACAGCTGCTCCTCGGTCAAGCCGTCAACGTCCAAAATCTGGCTGAATGGAATACTGTTGCTTACGTGACACACCGTACCGCTCTGCCGATCACTGACATATACCGTATGCAGTAGCACGTCTCCCTTGACGACCGCTTTCTCGGGCATCTGCCGACATTCGGTGATCACGGCAACCGCTTCGTTGCGGATCAGCGCTTCGGCAGGCGCCGTACCCAGATCAACCACCTCGTTGAGCGATACCGTTTTTTCTGTCTGCGAGCAGATGACCGAACCGGAAGCCATGCAGCTGCGGGTAAACAAGCCTTCGCTCTCCGCAGCAACAACAGCATCACAGCCGCCATTTGTCAGCACCGTTAAACCAACGCTGAACGCACCATGAACATCTACACGACGCGGACTCGTCGCACGGCAATTGACATAGTTTACGCGTGCCGACAAGCGGATCACGTCGCTGCTCCCCAGATCCTTCACCGTAAAGGTGGAGGTGAATGGCTGTGTATGCTCGTAGCTGTATACGCAGCGGCGCTCCTCGTCCAGATACAACAGCTGCAGATACACCGTACCGTCTGCCATGATCCGATCGCCGCTGATCTGATGGGATTGCACCACCGGTTTCATCATACATTTGAGCACCGCCGTAATGTCCGGCAAATAGTCCGGCAGCATGAAATCACAGTCGACCGGCCGCTCATCGAAACCGTCAAAGCCGGTCGCGATGGTTCCGATCCGCTTGCAGATCGTTTGAAGCTCCATTCTTCTCTCTCCTTTTACCTTTTCTATGGCACTATATGCCCCGCAGACACGCTTTATGACAAAAAAGCGAGAGACATTTCGTCTCTCGCTCCACCTTACGCCGCCTCTTTTTTAATACGGAACAACTGCCGCAGAATGCCACCCAAAAATTTCGGACTCTTCACAACAACGATCTGCATACAAAGCTCCTCCTCTGCCGATTCTCAGCATCGCAGCAATGAGATGCCGGTAAGTACCAGCGCGGCGGCCGCCAAAATGAGGATGAACCGCGTCGGAAACAGCAACGCCACCAACAACCCGGCACCAAACGCCGCAAAGCAGCCACCTCTGTTACATCGTTTCCGTCTCATACCACTCATCCTCTCTGCGCGTTACCGCGTCTGTATTATCAGCATATTCCGAACGTTCCGATGCGTGCAAAGAAAAAACAGCGGGTCGACCCGCTGTTTTACGTCATTCGTTATTTGTTTTCCCAACTTTTCCGCGTTTCCGCCTGAGCGTACATCGCACAATAACTTTCATACCGTGTGGCGGCGATCTCACCGCGCTGCACGGCGTCCTTCACCGCGCAATCCGGTTCGTGCACGTGCGAGCATCCCGTAAACCGACACTGCCCGAACAGCGGTCGAAATTCACGGAAGCAGTCCCCCAAGCGCTCTTTGTCGATCGGATGGATGCGCTCCATATCCAGCGCAGAAAAACCTGCGGTGTCCGCCAGATAGCCGCCAAACGGCAGCGGAAACAGCTGTGCCGAACGGGTCGTGTGCCGCCCGCGCCCAAGCTTATGACTGATCTCCCCCGTTTCGCGTTCAAAGCGGGGATCGATCACATTCAGCAAACTGGATTTTCCAACGCCGGAGTTACCGGCAAACGCCGTGATGCATCCCGCAAGCCGTTCACGAAGCGGCTGCGCCGTCTCAGGCTTGGTAACGGTCACGGTATATACCGGAATACCGGCCAATCGGTAGACTTTCTCCAGCGCCGCCGTATCCTGCAGATCGGATTTGGTGATCACCAAAAGCGGCTCGATCCCATTTTCCTCCGCAATGGCGATCAGCTTGTCGAGTAGCAACGGATGCGGTGCCGGTTCAGCGATCGAGGCGATCACCGCCAGCTGATCCAGATTAGCAACGGGCGGTCGCACCAGTATGTTGCGACGCGGCAGAATACGTTGCAGCGTACCAACAAGCCCCTCTTGCACGGCGATCTCCACGCGATCACCCGCGACGGGTGTGATCCCATCGCGTCGGAAGCTGCCGCGCGCCTTGCATTCATAGACCGCATCGGCGGCTTCCACATAATAGAAACCGCCGATGCCCTGTAAGATCAATCCTTCGTGTAGCACTGTCATTTTCACTTATTCCAACGGAGTCTCGTCGCCGGTGGGATCGTCCGTACCGGCAGGCTCATCCGTACCGATTGCCGGATCATTCGTCCCCGTCGTACCGGTGGTCGTATCTTCCGTCGTCGTTGTAGTGGTCGTCGAATCGACCGTGGTGGTCGTGTTACTGGCACCCGGCTCGTACTCCGACAGGATCTCGGGCTCCATACTCATCTGTGTGATAGTACCTTCCACTGCATTGACCATATACTCGGCATACTTCACGAAATTATCCATACCGTGCTTACTGACCAGGATCGTCACCATGTACAGATCCTTCTCCTGCTCAACGGTGATCGGCTGACTCAACGCCGCACTGGGATAGATATCGTCGTACGCGGCAAAGGATTGACCGCTGACGTATACCTTCATATCGATAGAGAAGCTGCGCAGCGGCAGCGGCACGTCGATTTCCATCGCCTGATAGCCGTTGGACACCTCAAAGGTGAAGGTCATATCGACCATAGCTTCGCCGTCCGCAGGAGTCTGCGACACGACGGTGCCCGCCGGGAATTCACTGAATACGTAGGTCACGTTGGTCGATGCAAACTTTGCTAAGCCCTCCTCGGTAAGCTCCACATCCGAAAGGAAGCCCAGCTCCTGCAGCTCCTCGATCGCCTCCTTAAGCTCCAGACGGGTCACATCCGGCACCTCGACAGCCTCCAGCGGCGAGTCGCCGTTGCTGACCACCATCTGCACCTCCGAACCGTACGGCAACGTCGTATCCGCAGGATCCAGCGCAATAAGGTAGCCTTCCTCCACGTCCTCACTCTGCTCCAATCGGTAGGTCACCTTAAAGCCCGCGTTGTCCAGCTTTGCCTTGGCATCGTCACGGTGCAGACCGATGACATCCGGCACCGGCTCCATACGGGTACCGCGACTGACCGTCAATGTAATGTCACGCACGCCCTTCTTGACCGAAATACCGGCTTCCAGGCTCTGATCGATAACCGTACCCTCCGGCTGCGCGTTATACTCATAGGCATACTCGTTAAACTTGAACCACTCAAGGTACTCCGGATTGTTGGCGATCTGCTCCACCGTCATGCCTACGAAGTTCGGCACCGTGATGGTATTACCGTTGTTTTTTTCGCCGCCACCGCCGAACTTGTTCAAGAACAGCATCACGACGACCACCAGCGCCACCACCACGAACGCAGCAGCTACCGCGCTGACCACAGGGATGACCGGGAACGGCTTCTTTTCCTCGTCCTCTTCCTCGTGACGATGGCGACTCGGCGACGGGGCTTCCTCGCCCTTCACGCGGGAAATGGTCTCCATATAGCGAGTCGGACTTTCGTCCACAAAATATTTGTATTCAAAATGAATGCTGGAATTCTTCTTAAACTCGTCAAAATCATACAGCATTTCCGCCGCCGACTGATAGCGCTTGGAAGGGTCCTTCTGCATCGCCTTGACGGTGATATCCTCCAATCCCTCGGGGATGTTCGGATTGATCTCACGCGGCGGCTTTGCCTCCGACTGCAGCTGCATGATTGCCACCGAAACAGCGCTCTCCGCCTCGAACGGCAGCTGACCCGCAAGCATCTCGTACAGCATCACACCGACGGAATAGATGTCTGCCTTTTCGTCCGTCACCTCACCGCGTGCCTGCTCAGGGCTGATATAATGCACCGAGCCGATCGCCTTATCGGTAGCACGGGTGGTACGGATATCCTGACGCGAGAACCGCGCAATACCGAAGTCGGTCACCTTGATGGTACCATCGGGCAGCAGCATAATGTTCTGCGGTTTGATATCACGGTGAACGATACCCTTGTCATGGGCGTGCTGCAGTGCACGCAGGATCTGAACTGTGAAATGCACGGCTTCCTTCCACTTAAAATCCTGCTGCTGATCGATATACTCCTTCAGCGTGATACCGTCAATGTACTCCATGACGATGTACTGCATCCGATCACCAAAGCTGACATCGTACACCTTGACGATGTTGGGGTGGGACAGGATAGCGATCGCCTTGGATTCATTTTTGAAACGGCGGGTAAACTCATCGTTGGCAAGATACTCTTCCTTCAGGATCTTGACGGCGACGATGCGATCATCAATGTTATCATACGCTTTATAGACATACGCCATACCGCCGACACCGATGATCTCTTTGATCTCGTAACGGCCGTCCAAGCGTTTTCCGATGTACTTATCCATGATAATCCTCCTGCGTCCTTAGTTTTTTGTGACCGCGACAACCGTAATGTTATCGCTTCCGCCGGCAAGATTGGCGGTAGTGACCAATTTCATGGGGATGTCGGCAAAAGAGAAGGTGCGTACCAGCGACTGGATCATTTCGGCGGCCACCAGATTGGAAAGGCCATCGGTGCAGATCAGCAGCGTACCATCCTCGGGAAACGACACCCGTGTAAACGTGCATTCCATTTCCGGCTCAACGCCGAGCGCACGCGTCAGGAAATGCTTTTGCGGATGGGTCTTCGCCTGCTCAGCGGTGATCTGACCCTTATCCACCATATCCTGCACGACCGAATGGTCGCGCGTAATCTGCTCAATATCGCGCGGCGTGATCATATAGGCGCGGCTGTCGCCGACGTGAGCGATATATACCGCCTCCGGCGTTGCGATAACCGCCACCGCCGTAGTACCCATACCGAACAGGTCCGCATCCTCTCGCGCGGCACGAAACACCTCGCCGTTCGCATCAGAGATCGCGGATTCCAACAATTCACGAATGGCTTCCGGTGTTGCGCTTTCGCGGTAATCTTCCACCAGACGATCGGCAATGCACCGCATCGCGATCGAGCTGGCGATGTTACCGCCGTTTGCGCCGCCCATACCGTCGCAAACAACGGCAAACGCCGTTGTCTCGGTGAGCTTGCCACACAGAAAAGCATCCTGATTGCTCGCACGCACACGTCCCGGATGAGACGCTCCTAATGTTCTCATTTGATTTCGTCCTCCTTCCGTTCCTGCCGACGAAGCTGCCCGCAGGAGGCGCTGATATCCGCGCCCAAGGTACGTCTGACTGTAACATTGATCCCTTGCTGCTCCAAGAGCTGTTGAAACCGTCTCAGGCGCGCCTGAGAGCTGCGCCGATGATCCTTGCCGTGCACCTCGTTGGCCGGAATCAGGTTGACGTGACACAGCATTCCTTTTAGGCGTGACGCCAATTCCAGCGCACAGGCATCGGTATCGTTCACGCCGTCAATCATCGCATATTCAAATGAAATACGGCGACCGGTCACACGAACGTACTCACGGCACGCCTTCAGCAGCTCCTCCACCGGATAGCGGCGGTTGATCGGCATCAAGCGAGACCGGATCTCATTATTCGGGGCGTGCAGCGACACCGACAGGGTCAGCTGCAGTCGTTCCTCCATCAGTCGGTAGATGCCATCTACCAGACCGCAGGTGGACAGGGATACGTGACGCATCCCGATATTGACACCGCCCGGTCGGGCGAGTGTTTTCAAAAAGGTAAGAACCTGCTCGTAGTTGTCCAGCGGCTCACCCATGCCCATCAGCACCACCGAGGACACGCGAATGCCGCGATCACGCTGTGCGGCTTCGATCTGCGCCAGCATTTCCGCCGCCGACAGGTTACGCGATAAGCCACCCATACCGGTAGCACAAAACGAGCAGCCCATACGGCAGCCAACCTGTGTGGACAGACATTGTGACCATCCGTGGTGATAGCTCATCAGAACCGACTCTACCGTCTCCCCATCGGACAGTCCGAAGAGATACTTAACGGTCTCATCCAGCTGCGACTCCAAACGGCGCAGCACCGTCACACCGGGAATCACGAACTCCCGCGCCAGCTGTTCGCGCATAGCGAGCGGCAGGTTGCTCATCTCATCAAACGAGGCACAGCCGTTATCCAACCACTGAAGCACCTGCTTCGTACGAAAGGCGGGATAGCCCAACTCTTTGAAACGCTGATGCAGTTGTTCCTCCGACAACGAGCGGATATCCTCCGACATCGCACAGGCACCTCATTTTTTACAAAATCCCGCAATAAAGAACCCATCGGTCCCATGCACGGGTGGAAACAGTGTAATAGTATGCGACGGTTCCAGACCGGCAGCTGCAAAGCAGCTATCCAATGGCAGGATGCGCGGTGAAAATTCAGGATGCTCCCGCAGAAACCGCGCCACCACCTCTTCGTTCTCCGCCGGATTCAGTGTGCAGGTGGAATACTGCAGCACACCGCCGTGTTTGACCATCTCCGCACCGCGCTCCAAAATACGGTACTGCAACGCGGGCAGCTCGTCAAACTCCCGCAGGTCTTTATAGCGGATCTCCGGTTTGCGGCGGATCACACCCAGCCCGGAGCAAGGCACATCACACAGCACGCGATCGAAGCTACCGCGCAACTGTTCGGGACACGGTGCCGACGCATCACGCGCCGCCGTACAAAGAATGGTGATACCCAGTTCCTCGGCGCGACGGTCGATCGTCTCGCACTTGGCAGGGTACAAATCGCACGCAAGCAGGCGACCGGTGTTGTTCATCATCTGCGCTACCGTGAAGCTTTTACCACCGGGTGCCGCACAAACATCCGCCACCGCTTCGCCGGGTCGCGCGCCAAACGCCAAACATGCCCATTGTGAAGCCTTATCCTGATAATAATAACAGTTTTTTTCGTCACTTGCAAGATTATTTAATAAATAACCGCAATTCAACCGAAAACAATGGGGTAAATCCTCGCAAATTTGGTGATTCGCGCCCAATTTTTTAAGAATTTCGGAAAATTTTTCATCCGTAATTCGCAGGGTATTGACCCTTAAAAACGACTCCGGCGTTTCATTGACAGCCGCAACCAGGCGCTCTGCCATAGCATCGCCGTATGTACGTCGCCAAAAGGAAATCAGTTCTACGGGACAGGAATGCTGAATTGACAAGCCCTCGTCCCCTGTCGGCAGATCATCAAAGAGCACGTCGCGCCGCCGCAGAATGCCGCGTAAAACGCCGTTGACAAAGCCGGATGCCTGCCCTTGTTTCAAACGGCGAACACCCGACACCGCTTCATTCACCGCTGCGGAATCCGGCACCTTATCCATATACAGGATCTGATACAGCGCCACGCGCAGCGTTTCGTGCACGAGGGGATGCAGCTTGCGCAGCGGCACGGAGGAGGCACGGGACAGCACGTGATCCAGCGTCAAGCGACGCTCAATAACGCCGTAAAACAACCGTGATGCAAGCGACCTGTCCGCCGTGGACAGCTCCGCTGTTCGCAGTAGCTGATCCAACACAATGTTGGAATAGCTCCGACGGCGATGCAGCTCTGCTAGTGCCTGCACCACCGACAAACGCGGATCCTGCGCCATAGTTCCTCCTCCTTTTTCTCTATCTTATTCGGCAAAGGCCGTTCCCACTGTGACGGGATGTCCGCGGAAATACGCAGCAGCGTCCATCCGCTTGCCACCCTCTGCCTGTACTTCGCAAATTTCAAGGGCCGTCCCCTCGCCACAAGCCACGATCAGCGGCTCTGCGCTAACGATCACCCCCGGGGCAGCCTCTACACTTCCCGCCACACGCGTGCGATGGATCTTGAGACGCTTTCCCTCACGCACCACGGTCGCAACAGGCCACGGATGCAAGCCGCGCACCTGATCGTGCAACCGCTGTGCGGTTTTGGAAAAATCCATCGGACACAGTGATTTATCCAGCATCGGCGCATAGCAGGAGTCCGCATCGTTCTGGGGGGTACGCTGCAGCTCCCCCTTTTCGAGCATCACCAGCGTTTCAGAAAGTAATTCGGCGCCCATCACCGACAAGCGGTCGTGCAATTCACCGGCGGTCAGGTCGGGCTCGATCGGGCAGCGATCGGTCAGCGGCATATCGCCGGTATCCAGGCCCACGTCCATAAACATCGTGGTCACACCCGACTCCGTCTCGCCGTCCAGCACGGCCCACTGGATCGGCGCCGCACCGCGATACCGCGGCAGCAGCGACGCGTGTACGTTGATGCATCCATTCTTTGGCAGCTCCAACACCACACGCGGCAGGATCTTACCGTAAGCGACCACCACGATCAGTTCGGGTTGATAACTACGCAGTGTCTCCTGCACCTCTTCGCTTTTTAAAGTGGCAGGCTGCAGCACGGGAATATCATGTTTCAACGCACATTCCTTGACGGGCGGCGGCAGCAGCTTCTGACCACGTCCCTTCGGCTTATCCGCCTGCGTGACGACAAGCGAGACCCGATGACCGTCCTCGATCAGGCGTTCCAAACAGGGTACCGCAAATTCCGGTGTACCCATAAAGATCACATTCACTCGGTCTCCACCCCGCCCTTCACACGATCCAAAAACACGATACCGTTCAGGTGATCGATCTCATGACACATACACCGCGCCAACAACTCCTCACCGGTCAGATAATACCACTTGCCGTGACGGTCCTGTGCCTTCATCTTCACCTTATTCGGGCGGCACACCGTCCCCCACTTACCCGGAAACGACAAACACCCCTCAGGACCTTCCTGTTTGCCGCTTTCACTGACGATCTCAGGATTGATGGCCTCGATCACACCATCTCCTACATCCATCACGACAACACGACGCAGAATCCCGACCTGCGGACCTGCTAATCCGACTCCTTCGGCTTTGTGCATCGTTTCAGCCATATCGTCGAGCAACTGCCACAAGCGCTCATTAAACTCCGTAACAGGACGGCACACCTTACGCAAGGTAGGGTCTTCGTCCTTCAAAATATTGCGAATAGCCATCAAAAACAGCTCCTTTATTACAAAATCGTCGCCGGATTGCGATCGGCGTATACGGTGATATCGCGGTTGGCGGGATCTGCGGCGAATTTCGTCAGCAGCTCTCCGACCAGTTTTCTCGACAGCGCCGAGCCACCCAACTTCACCAGCAATTTATAACGGTATTTTCCCGACACGCGCGACACCGCCGCCGGTGTGGGATCCAGTACGATAAGCGGTAACCCATCGTACTGCGGTTGGCGCACCGTGCTACGAAGCAGATCCAGCAACCGATCGGCCGCCTGCTTCACCGCCGCTTCCTGCGTGCCGGACAATCCGAACACGCACAACTCGGTAAACGGAGGGTACTTCATTTGTCTGCGCGCTGCGATCTCTACCTGATAAAACGCGGGATAATCCTGTGCGGATGCCTGCCCAATAATATAATGCTCGGGGGTAGTGGTCTGAATGATCGCCTTACCCGGTAACTCACGCCGTCCGGCACGCCCGATCACCTGTGTCAACAGCGAAAAGGTCGTCTCGTAGGCGCGATAATCGCCGGCATACAGCGATTGATCCGCCGACAGCACACCCACCAAAGCTACGTTGGGAAAATCCAAGCCTTTGGCCACCATCTGTGTACCGATCATCACATCGTATTCACCGTCGGCAAACGCCTTGAACCGCTCCTCGTAAGCAAACCGCGACATCGTGGTATCGGTATCCATCCGCAGAATCCGAACACTCGGAAACAACTGCTGAAGCTCCTCCTCCACACGCTGCGTGCCCATACCGGCATAGCGGATATGCTCCGATCCGCACGCCGTGCAACGCACTGTCGGCGGCTGCATATGACCACAGTAATGGCACATCAGCTTGCCATTAGCACGGTGGTAGGTCATCGAAATGCTACACGACGGACACATCACCACCTGACCGCAGGAGCGGCAGGAAACGAAGGTCTGATAGCCACGCCGATTGAGCAGCAGGATCGCCTGCTTTCCTCCGGCGAAGCATGCACGCAGCTCGCGGCGCAGCGGTTCACTGAATACCGAGACCTCCATCGGCTGCTCACGCATATCCACCACGTCGACCTGCGGCAGCACGGCATCGCCGTAACATGCGGGCAGCGTATGCAAGGAATACCGTCCCGCTTGAGCCGCATGGTAGCTTTCAACGCTGGGGGTGGCCGACGCCAAAAGCAACAGCGCCTTATGACGGGCACAGCGGAATTTGGCCACCTCACGTGCGTGATAGCGCGGTGTGCTCTCCGATTTATAGGTATGCTCCTGTTCCTCGTCTATGACAACAAGCCCCAACCGTTCAATCGGCGCAAACACCGCCGACCGCGTGCCCACAACGATCGCGGCATCACCACGGCGGATGCGTTTCCACTCATCCATGCGTTCACCGACCGACAAACCGCTGTGCAGCACCGCGACCTTCTTGCCGTACCGCTGTAGGAATCGCTCCATCACCTGCGGCGTCAGCGAGATCTCAGGCACCATGACCAACACCTGTTGTCCTTCCGCAATAACGCGGTCGATCAATTTCATATACACCTGCGTTTTACCGCTGCCGGTCACACCGTACAACAATGCGCAACCGGCCTCGTCCGTATGGAAACGTGCCAGTAATTCCTCATACGCCGTCTGCTGCTCGGGATTCAGGACGGTCTCGTCCGCAACTCCCGTCGCACACACCGAGACGGGCGTGCGCAGCCATTCCTGATCGTATAGCTCAACCAGCCTTTTTTTGACCAGCGCCGTCACGACCGCATCCGTCACACCGGCAAGGTAGCATAATTCCTTTACCGATGCCGTTCCCGCCTCCGTCAGCAGGGACAACACCGCTTTTTGCTTGACGCTGCATTTTGTACGGGTGATTGCCTCTTCCAACTCCTCAGGCGGCACGGCGAGTCGTGCCATACGCCGTGTCGCATCTCCCGAACGGCGGAACGCATCGTCGCTGCGCGTCAACCAGCCGCGCCGCAGCATCCGCGACAGCATCGTTTGATCCGTACCGAAGCCGGCACAGCGCAGCAACTTGTCCCCCGGAACGCCGTCTGACAACTTTTTGCTCATCGTGCACGCCAGCTTGTATACCGCAAGTTCCTCCGGCGACATTCGCCCTTCTTCCCCTTCAGGCAACGGGTGCACCGGCAAAAACACCGGCTTAACACTCCAATACAAGCCTGTCGGCAGCATAGCGCGCACCGCATCAAAAACCGTGCAAAATGCGCGATCACGCAGCCACAACGCCAGGTCAAGCAGTTCATCGTTTAAAAGCGGCTGTTCATCCAGCACTTCAATGATCGGCTTAAGCTTTGCCTGCTCCTCATTCTGTGCCAGTTCCATCACGATACCTTGACGATAACGATCGCCCCTACCAAACGGCACCAGTACGCGACAACCGCGCTGGATAGGCTGTGCCGACACATCGACCGTATAGCTGTACAGCTTATCAAAATGATACGCCGTTTGTTCCACCGCGACCTTTGCGATCATCTCCATGTCGACACCTCCTCTACAATTTCGATAAAAAGCCAAAAAGACGTCCCACGCAGGACGCCCTTCAGCCATTCAGGAAACGGACAGGCTTATTCCGCCTCGTCCGACACGATCATTTTATAATCGCCGCCCTCAAAATCATTGATTGCCATGCTGACCGGCTTTTCGATCAGAATGACACCGTTATCCTCGGCTTCCTGTGCAATATCGCGGGCGCGCTTAGCAACACCTACGACCACCGCATAGCGGCTGTTCTTGCCCTTCAATTTCTCAATATCAGTGGGGTTCAGCATAGTTCAAATCCTCCAGTATGTATTTACTGCGGTCACACCGCATTTTTTCTGCATCAATGATGGTGCTGATGCGCTGTACTGCGGCATCCACTTCATCATTTCTTACCAAATACTGATACTTGTCCGCTTGTGCCACCTCTTCGCAAGCAGCGGCAAGCCGATTCTGTACACTTTCCTCAGTCTCGGTACCGCGACCGCGCAAGCGGCGTTCCAATTCCTCCATCGAGGGAGGCAGCAAGAAGATCGACACGTAATCCGCGACGCGACTCATCACCTTTAACGCACCCTGTACTTCGATCTCCAGAATGACGTTCCGCCCTGCAGCAAGCTGCTCTTCCACGGCGGCGCGCGGTGTACCATAGTAATTGCCGTTGTACTGTGCGTATTCCAGCAGCGCATCCTCACGGATCATCTGCTCGACCTGCTCGTGTGTTCGGAAGAAATACTGTACACCATCCACGTCCCCCGGACGCGGTGCACGCGTCGTAACCGAAACAGACAGCATCGTATCATCCCGCGCCGCCAGCAGACGCTCCATGATCGTACCCTTGCCGCAACCGGACGGGCCGGAAAACACTATCAGCAAGCCGCGGGCATCGTCAATCGCCATTACCGGTATCCTCCTCGTCGTCCTCTCCCAAGCGGTTGGCAACCGTCTCCGGCTGAACCGCAGACAGGATCACATGGTCACTGTCGGTGATCAGCACCGCACGCGTACGGCGGCCGTAAGTCGCATCGATCAACGATCCGCGCTCCTTGGCATCCTGAATAATACGCTTTATGGGAGCGGATTCAGGGCTGACGATCGCCACAAGACGACCGGCAGCAACCATATTGCCAAAACCAATGTTGATAAGCTTCATTGTCTTCCCTCCGTTACTTCACGGCGAACATCACTCGATGTTCTGGATCTGCTCACGGATCTTTTCGATTTCTGCCTTCATATCCACGACCACCTGCGCCAGCTGCAGATCCTGCGCTTTGGAGCCGATGGTGTTGGTCTCGCGGTTGATCTCCTGCACCAGGAAATCCAGCTTACGGCCCACCGGCTCACTGCTGCACACCAGCTGCTCCAGCTGATCCAAATGACTCCGCAGACGCACCGTCTCTTCAGCCGTAGCGATCTTATCGGCAAACAGCGCCGCTTCGGTCAACAGCCGCTGCTCGTCCACCGTCGCACTGCCGAGCAACTCACGCATACGCTCGGTGATCTTTTCCATATGCTCGCGCACGGTTTGAGGAGAGCGTTCCTCCACGATCGCCACGCGCTCCAGCAAAAACGCCCGACGTGACAGCACGTCATCACGCATGCGCTCGCCTTCGCGTTCACGCATCGCTATAAATTTTTCCAACGCCACCGCCGCCGTCTCACGCACGACGTTCCAGATTGCTTCCTCATCCGCTTCGTTTTTGCGAACGGTCAGCACATCCGGAAAACGGGACAGCCCCATCACCGAGCAATCATCCCGTACCGACAGCTTCTCCGCCATCTGCTGTAGCGCATCACGATAGGCCTCTGCCAGCGGCAGATTGATCTCCACGCGGCTATCAGCGGTCTCCACCGCATCCAGCGACACATAGACCTCCACCTTACCGCGGGCGATGTGCTGCTGCAAAAACGCCTTCAGCTTATCGTCCAAAAAGCCGCAGGTGCGCGGCAAACGGGTGCTGCACTCAAAAAAACGATGGTTAACGGACTTCAGCTCCACCGTAACATCCCAACCGTCCAGCACCTGCTGACAACGGCCGTAACCGGTCATACTCCGAATCATAAGTAACTCCTTGAAACAAGACGACCGAAAGCCCCCACGAGGGGCTTTCGGATACGACTTTAATTAGACGGGATGTACCTTTTCCTCTTCGTTGAGGTGCTGCCCGTCGATATGATATTTCTCATTGCGCCGCTTCTCGAAGAACTTGACGGCGACCTGACCGAACTGAGCGTAGGTCAGCACGTCTTCCTCCTGCTCATACCATTCCTTCATCTCATCGCGCATCTTGTCGAGCTCCGGCTCGATCTGATCGGCAGGACGGCAGGTGATGGGTTCTTCATCGCCAATGATCTGTTTACGGAACTCGGGATCGATCGCCACGGGAGACGAACCGTACTCACCACGCACCAAGCCCTTAAACTCCTTGGTAACCATCTTGTAACGCTCGCCGCCAATAACATTGAACACCGCCTGCGTACCGACGATCTGCGAAGAAGGCGTAACGAGCGGCGGGAAGCCGGCATCCTCACGAACGCGCGGAACCTCCAGCAACACTTCCTCCAACTGATCCTCGCGGCCCGCCTGCTTGAGCTGGCTGACCAGGTTGGACAGCATACCGCCCGGCACCTGATAGATCAGCGCCTTGGTATCGACTTCCAGCATCTTGGGGTTGAGCTGACCGTTGGCGAGATATTTATCACGCAGGGTATGGAAATACTTGCTGACCTCATTCAGCTTGATGAGATCCAGACCGGTATCGTACTCCGTACCGGCGAGCGCCGCGACCATCGACTCGGTCGCAGGATGGGACGTACCCATACCCAGCGGCGACAGCGCGGTATCGATAACGTCCGCGCCGGCCTCGATACCCTTCATCAGTACCATGTCGGCAATACCCGCCGTGAAGTGCGAATGCAACTGAATCGGAATAGAAACCGCGTTTTTGATCTCCTTGACCAACTCGTAGGTCTTATACGGAACCAGCAAGCCCGCCATATCCTTGATACAGATAGAATCAGCGCCTGCCTCCTCAAGCTTTTTGGCGTAATTGACATAATACTCCGTGTCATACACGGGACCGGTGGTGTAGGAGACCGCCACCTGCACGTGCGCGCCCTTTTCCTTCTTGGCGGCCTTGATGGAGGTCTCCAAATTGCGGATGTCGTTCAGCGCATCGAAAATACGGATAATATCAATACCGTTGGCAACCGACTTCTGCACAAAGTACTCCACCACATCATCCGCATAATGACGGTAACCGAGCATATTCTGACCACGGAACAGCATCTGCAGCTTGGTTTTCGACATATGCTTCCGCAGGATGCGCAGACGCTCCCACGGATCCTCGCCCAAGAAACGCAGGCAGGAGTCAAAGGTAGCGCCACCCCCGCATTCCAGAGAGTGATAGCCGATATCGTCCAGCATCTCCAGCGCAGGCAGCATATCCTCCGTAGTCATACGGGTAGCGATCAGCGACTGGTGCGCGTCACGCAAAATTGTTTCGGTAATCCCGACCTTTGCCAATCCAATCAGTCCTTTCGTCAACCGCTCTTACTGCAGAGAAACCAGCGCCTTACCGGAATCCACACTCTCACCCTTGGCAACATGCACGCCGGCGACAACACCGTCGCGGGGTGCCATGATCTCGTTTTCCATCTTCATCGCTTCCAAAACCAGCAGCACGTCGCCGGATTTCACCGACTGACCGGCAGACACGGCAACGCTGACGATAGTACCCGGCATCGGAGCACTGACAACCTCCGCACCGGCGGCGGGAGCAGCAGCGGGAGCAGCAGGTGCAGCCTCAGCGGCAGGAGCAGCAGCGGGAGCGGCAGCAGGTGCCGGAGCCGCTGCGGGAGCGGGAGCAACAACAGGAGCCGGGGCAGCAGCGACAGGAGCGGCGCCGCCGATCTCTTCGACCTGAACATCGTATGCCTTGCCATTGACGGTGATATTAAATCTCTTCATAACTGAATCAACCTTTCTTTTATGTTTCAGCAGTGCCCACAAGACACCGGATATTACAGACGAATGTTAGCGTGCTTCTTCGGCAGCTTGCTGACACGCTTGCCGGACAGCATCTCGAAGAAAGCGGAAACCGTAGCGCGGGTCTGCTCGGGAGCGATGATATCGGTCACGGCACCCTGCTCAGCGGCCAACTGCGCGTTGCAGCAGGTGGTACGATACTCCTCGGCCAGTGCCGCACGGTCCGCCTTGGGATCCTTCATCTCCGCCAGACGATCCTTCCACAGAATGTGGATCGCGGTTTCGGGCTTCAACGGCGAAACCGAGGCATCCTGCCACGCCAGCACGGCGTCCGCACCGGCAGCCTTGCCTGCCACAGCGATATACACCGGGCCATACGCCTTGCCGATCAGCAGCGTGACCTTGGCGGTGGTCGCTTCGGTATATGCCTGGCACACGCGCGCGGCACCCTTCAGGCACTCAAACCCTTCCGCATCCACCACGGTGAGAACGGGCAACGAGAAACCGTCACAGAAACGGACGAAACGTGCGGCACGGGCGGCTGCGCAGCAGGAAACCTGCTCACCGGCCAGCGTAACGATACCGCAAACCACGCCGTTGATGCGTGCCAACGCAGCGACCTCATCCTTATACAGCGGGAACAGCGACTCGGCATCTGCAAGATACGCTGCAGCTTCCTTGGCAGAGGTCGGCACAGCCGCCACAGACTCCAGTGCTTCGTACACCGGCGCAGCAGACAGATTATTCGCCGGCAGATAACCAAGCAGCTGACGTGCCTTCTCCAGCGCCTCGGTGGCATCGGCAGCGATTACGTCCGCTTTCGCGTTGTCGTCACCGACATTCAAATAGTAATCTGCATCCTCGGCAGCGATCACGACGTCAGCCGCAGCAGCAATGAGTGCGGAAGAGCCGACACAGGAACCGGTAATAACCGCGATCTGCGGCACGACACCGGACAACTCGTTGGCCGTCACCATGATCTCAGCGATGGCATCCATCGCATCAAGACCCTCACCGAGACGGGCACCGTCGCTGTCGAACACGCCGACAACGGGCGCACCGTTCTGTGCGGCGAGATGATATACCGATTTGATCTTTGCGGCGTGCGCCTTACCCACAGCACCGCTGCACACGGTCTTATCCTGCGCAAACGCATACACAGGGGCATCGTTCACCAGACCGTAGCCGCACACGACGGGAACATCATTCTCACCGTCACGCATCAGGCGGTCAACCTCAACAAAGGTGCCCGCATCAAAGAATTGTTCCAGACACTTACGCGCCTCGGACGCTTGCTTGCTCATGCTTTTAACCTCCAAACAGCGTACCCGTCCGACGAAAAAGCACCGTTGACGGGAAGGAATAAAAAGCCAACCTACGCCATGATAATAGATATTAATATTATAGCGCAGAATACACTGAAAAATCAAGTACTCTGCGCAATAAAAAACGAATTATTCGTCTTTTTCCTTTTACTTTTCGCCACCGCAGCACGGGCGGTTGAAAAAATCAGGAATAAACACCTCGTAACGGCTTCCCTCTGCGCGAAAGCCCAGACCGCTAAGCAACGGAAACAACACCGGGTCGGAGCAGGTCGCCGTGATCGCCAAACGATTCACACCGGCGTTGAGTGCCGCACGGACAAGCCACTCCGAAAGATCCGCATCCGGGGCGCGCAGACACAGAATTTCAAGACGGTCGCGCTCAACGCGGTACAGCACGTACCCCGCCTCTGTATCATCCACCGTCAGCACCATCGCCGACAGCGGCAATATCTGGTTTTCCCGTTGTGCCAACACAGTGGCTTTATTTTCATCAGCAGGCAGGATGGTAAACATCTTACCCCCGTCCTTTCCCCTTCTTAATATACTCGGCAGCGATCTTCTTCTCCACCTTGGACGCCATCACCAGCGTCCGCACCTCTCGCGGCTCTAGGTGTCGCCATTTTCCCGGCGCCAGCATCCCGAGCTTAATACCGCCGAACGCCACTCGCTTTAAGCGGATCACATCCAGCCCCAACAGCTCGCACATGCGGCGGATCTGTCGGTTGCGTCCTTCATAAATGGTGATCTCAAACACAGTTCTCGGCTGCGTATCAGCCGTTGACTCCTCTTGAGTAAGAACGACCACCTCTGCAGGCAGCGTGCGCCGACCATCCAGCATGACGCCCTCCTGCAACTGGCGAATATGCTCTGCGTTCACCTCGGCACGCACCGTCACGCGATACCGCTTCGGCACATGAGCCGCCGGATGCATCATCGCGTTGGAAAAATCGCCGTCGTTGGTCAGTAGCAGCAACCCCTCCGAATCACGGTCCAGCCGCCCGACGGGATACACACGCACACCAACGTCCCGAATGAGATCCGCCACGCATTTGCGCCCCTTCTCATCACTCATCGTGGTCACGTATCCACGCGGCTTGTGCAGCATCAGATACACCGACGCCTCCGCCGCGGCAATGCGCTTGCCATACACGGTGATGATGTCCTTGCGGTCATCCACTTTATCGCCTAATCGAACCGGATGACCGTTAACGCGCACCGCCCCCTGCTCAATAAGCTCTTCCGCCTTGCGTCGGGATGCCACACCCCGATCGGCAAGTACTTTTTGTAATCTTACCAATGCCATTATTTTCTACCTCGTCAGCGCGGAAAACAGCCGCAAAAGCTGTCGCCGCCAAATCTCCGAAAATGGGATTGCCGCACGCTCATCGACAGTATTCGCGGCAACAAGCGGCACCTCCGCTATCAGCCGTTCCGCCGTCCGATAGCGCAGCACACCGATCGGTTCACCGACCTCCACCGTTGCCCACACAAACGGCGGAAGCTCCCATTCACACACAATACTTTCCTGCTCATTTTTTACCAGCACCGCCTGCGGTGCAATTGCTTTCAGCAGCACTCGTTGCGCCATTCCGCCCACCACCGCCACCGATGGCAATTCAGGCAATGGTAACACCACCGATTCCACGCAGGAAAACCCGTAATTGTATAGTGCCATGTGGTCATTCCAATAATCGCCGCCATTCAACGAGGCGATCACCAGAGTCACGCCGTCGCGCGTTGCCGCAGATACCAGGCACTTGCCCGATTTCTTGGTATAGCCGGTCTTGAGTCCCACCGCATCCTTGTACAGATGCAATAAACGGTTGTGATTGCTGATCGTAACAGCGGTACCGTTGATCCGTACCGTCACGGTTTTTGACGAGCACAACTCCGCCAGCAGCGGCACCTTCAGTACCGCCGAACCAAGCAACGCCATATCACGCGCCGTCGAGTGATGATTGCCCTCATCCAAGCCGGACGGTGTCACAAACACCGTGTTTACCATCCCCAACTCCCCGGCCTTACGATTCATCAGCACGGCAAACGCTTCAAGCGAACCGCTAACAAGCAATGCCAGCGCATTCGCCGCATCGTTCCCCGAGGAAAGCAATAATCCCGCCAGCAGATCGCGCACGGTCAGCACGTCACCGCCACGCAGCCCCATGGAGGAGCCCTCCACCAACACTGCCGCCGCAGGAACCGTGACCGTGCTGCCCACGTTCAGGTGCTCCGTCGCGATCAACGCCGTCATCAGCTTGGTAGTGCTTGCCATCGGGCGCGGTGTGTCAGCATCCTTTTCATACAGTATCCGTCCCGATTGCGGCTCATACAACACAATAGACTGCGACGATACCGAATGCGGCCGTGATTCCGCGCGCACCGACAATGGACAAGCGAATAAAACAAATATCGCTGCCAGCAGTGACACCGTTTTACGCATAAAACCCCTCCGTTTCAGTAGGAGGGTATGCACCAAAATGCGAAATTATTTCTCAGATTTCTTGTCCTTACGCTTGGAGAAAAAATCACCGATCTTGTTCACCACATCCGGCACCATGCTCACCATCTGATTGAAGGTGTCGGGCGATGCCACCAACGGGAGCACACGCACGTTGCCGTCGGAAACTACCAAAAACGCAATCGGAATGATGTTGATACCGGCACCGCCGCCACCGCCAAACAGCTCCTGATTGCCCTTGGTCGGCAGGTCCGATCCACCGCTTGCAAAGCCGTAGGTCACACGCGATACGGGGATCAGCGTCGTACCGTCCTCCAACGTCATCGGGTCACCGATCACCGTGCTGACATCCACCATTTCACGGATCTTATCAATGGAAACACCCAACAGCCCCTGCACTTTATTTTCCATCCTCATGCTCCTCCTTTGTTTTTTTCGTCATAGTATCCATAACAGTGCCAAGCTTCAGCACCGTCCATAAAGCTGCCCATAACGCGCGAATCGGTATAACGTGCAACCGTACGTCGGCGATCACCCGTCCCTTTTCCGCCAGATAATCCGGCGTGACCATCACCGCACGGTGACGCATACGCATACCACACTGGAGCGCCGACAGCGCGGGGTACAGCACCGCGCATACCCGGCCGGTATTGATCGCGGTTGCCGCCGCATCTTCCGAGGCGATGAACAGCTGCAGCTGCAATCGGTCTACCGTAACAGCCTTCAGCACCCGCTTGAGTGCACCCGTTGCCAGCTTCACCACCGCTTTCACGGTACGGATCACTGCCGCCGCGCCTTCGTTCTTCAAGTCCTTTGCCAGATCGGCAAAAAAACCGTGCTTTTCTTTTTCCTTTTTCGGCTTATCCTTTGCTTTTTTCTTCTTTTTCAGCTTTTCGGGCTTGTCCGGCTTTTCCTCCGACGACGAGTACCGATATACCGGAATCCCCAGCACGCGAACGCAGACCGTCAGCTCGTCTTGGTACCGCACACGCACGAACACAGGCAGAATCAAAAGTAGGATCAGCAAGCCGAGCAGCCCCAACAGGCTATACCCGATGATGCCCCACACGGCACTCACTCCTCCGTAGCTTCCTCCGTCTGTTCAATGATCTCTTCCAAAGTGGTCTCCACCATCCGCGCTTCTTCTTCCTTCTGCGGCAACGGCGGCAGCTCCTGCAGGCCCGACACACCGAAGCAACGCAAAAACACAGGCGTCGTTCCGTACAGCAACGGTCGGCCCGGCAGCTCCAGGCGTCCCTTTTCCTCAATCAGGTTCTTCTGCATCAAGCCCTGAATGACCGCACTGCAATCCACACCGCGCACCTGCTCGATAAACGCCTTGGTCACCGGCTGGTTGTACGCCACGATCGCCAGCACCTCCATCGCCGCCTGCGACAGCGGCGTGTTACGACGAATATCCAGCGAACGGCGCACCGCGTCGGCATATTCCTTACGGGTGCAAAGCTGATATTGATCGTCCAATTTTACCATGTAGATACCGCCGCCGCGAGCCAATAGCTCACTCATCAGATCGGCGGCAATACGGTGCACCGTTTCCTCGTCCAGCTCCAGCACCTCGGCCAGACGCTCGGCGGAAACCGGCTCCCCGTTCGCAAACAGTATCGCCTCAATGGCGGCACGATATTCTTTAATTTCCATCGGTTATTTCTCCCTCTTGTGCAGCGTTCAGCAGCGTAACCTGCTGCCGCGCCCCTTCTCCGTCCACACGAATGCGCTTACCTTTGATCAGCTCCAGCACCGCCAAGAACGTAGCGACCAATTCCGATTTGGTATGTGCGCCTTCGTACAGCGAATGATACGACACACGCTTGCCGATACGCAGCCTCCGCAGCACAAATACGATCTTGGACGACACCGACACGATCTTCCGCGCGACGATGGTGTGAAACGCCTGCGGTGACGGCGGTAGCTTACGCCGCCCGCGTCCGGCGGCGGCAAGGTAGGCGTCCAGCAACTCCTCTGCACGGTGTGAACGGCGATAGGTATAGTCGGGCTCGATCTCCATCGGCAACCGTACGAACAGATCGCCGCCGATGCACTGCTTTTCCATACGCTTTGCTGCTTCCCGACACAGCTGATATTCGATCAGCTCACCGGTCAACTGCTGCTTCATTTCGTCGCCCTCATCGTGGCGCGGCAGCAGCATAGCGGACTTGATCTGCACCAAGCGCGCCGCCATATCCAGAAACTCCGTGGCAACCTCCATATCCATCCGCTGCATCGTCTGGATGGCTTCCATATACTGCTCCAGCAGCTCGTGAATAGGAATATCGTAAATATTCAGTTTGTTTTTCTGCACCAAATGCAGAAGCAAGTCCAACGGCCCTTCAAAGTCCGCCAGCTTATACGAGATCTCCATGAGGCACGTCCTTAAAAATAATTAGGCAATCCAACGATAGCACAGAGAATACCGCCGAGATAATGTACCAGAAAACCAAGCGGCACATTCAGCGCACCCGTTGCGATCAGAAACATCACACCGATGGTGAAATATTGCTGATATTGATTCATATAATACGTCCATCGAGACGGCAGGATCGCCGCGAAAATACGCGAGCCGTCCAGCGGCGGCACCGGCAGCAGGTTGAAGACAGCCAGACTCAAACTAACGCCGGCAATGATATCCACCAGCACCAGGCCGGCATACAGCTCAATAATATAGCTGGCATTCGCAAGCTGCACCATGCGGAACAGCAGCAGCGCTACCAAAGCGATCAGCACGTTCGAGAGCGGACCCGCCAAGGCGGTCAGCGCCATATCCCGTTTCGGGCGGGCAAAGTTGCGCGGATTGACCGGCACCGGCTTGGCATAGCCAAAGCCAAACACAACGAGCAGCAACGTTCCCCACAGATCGAGGTGCGCCAACGGATTGAATCTCAGGCGTCCGTGCCAGCGAGGGGTGTTATCCCCCAGCTTCACCGCCACGAACGCGTGTGCCATTTCGTGAACCGGCAGCATTACAAAAATCAGGATCGCATAGCTGAATATAATAAGCATCAGCATCCAAAACGGCATCTGCGCACCATTTTTCAGGATCGTATACAACATAAAGTACAAGGCCCCCTTGGGTAAACTTATCCACCCTTGGATATTCTTGTCTACAGTATAGCGCAAACAAAAGAAAATTACAAGAAAAACCGTCTTAAGAACAGGAATTTTCAAAAAATTTTCACAACTTGCAAAAAAAGCCTTGCTTTCCGTGAAGAAATCTGCTAATATACTTCTGTTGCTTTTGACCCGATGGTCAAATCAGCGATCATCGGTACACAGATCAAAGGAGGTGCAGAACATGGCTAAATGTGATTTCTGCGGCAAAAGTGTTACTTTCGGTATCAAGGTTTCCCACTCTCATCGGCGCTCGAACCGCACCTGGCGCGCCAACATCAAGCGCGTTAAGGCTGTTGTAGACGGTTCCCCCAAAAAGGTTTACGCCTGCACCCGTTGCCTGCGCTCGGGCAAGGTCACCCGCGCGGTGTGATCGTAAGTTCTTTTGCAAAAACATCTCCTGCCGTTTTGGCGGGAGATTTTTGTTTACCCACTTGTACAAATGAAATTTTGCGTTATAATATAATTGCAATCACCACTGGGAGGGTTTGTTATGAACATTTGGCACGATATTCCGAGCGAACGTATTCACCCGGAAGATTTCACCGCCGTGATCGAAATTCCGAAGGGCGGCAAAAACAAATACGAAATGGATAAGGAGACCGGCCTGCTGCGCCTGGACCGCGTGCTGTACACCGCCACGCACTATCCCGCCAACTACGGCTTTATCCCTCGCACCTATGCCGACGACGGTGACCCGCTGGACGTGCTGGTGATGTGTCAGGAATCCATCGTTCCGATGACGCTGGTGCAATGCTATCCCATCGGTGTTATCAAAATGACCGACGGTGAATCCATCGACGAAAAGATCCTCGCCGTGCCGTTCCGCGATCCGTCGTTGTCTTGCTATCACGATGTTTCCGAACTGCCGCGGCACACCTTCGATGAGATCCGTCACTTCTTCACGGTGTACAAAAATCTGGAGGGCAAAAGCACTGCCGTGGATGAGGTGATGGGGCGCGACGAGGCGATCAACATCATCACCCACTGTATGGAAGAGTACGACCGTTGCTACTGCGGCAAGCGATAAGAAAAGGACGTGTAAGCAATGACCCACGAATACGGCAAAGAAAATCTAACAATGCTGACCGATTTCTATGAGATCACGATGGCAAACGGCTTCTTTGAGAATGGCCGCGGCGAGCAGACGGTATATTTCGATATGTTCTTCCGCACCGTGCCGGACGGCGGCGGTGTGGCGATCATGGCCGGTCTGGAGCAGATCATTCATTATTTAACAAACCTCTCCTTTTCGGCGGACGACATTGAATATCTCCGCGGCAAAAAGCTGTTCAGTGAGGAATTCTTAAACTATCTTGCCAACTTCCGCTTCGCCTGCGACGTTTGGGCGGTACCGGAGGGAACGCCCATCTTCCCCTACGAGCCGCTGGTCACCGTGCGCGGCCCTGCTATTCAGGCACAGTTTATCGAAACCATGATGCTGCTGGCGATCAACCACCAGTCGCTCATTGCCACCAAGGCCAACCGCATCGTCCGCGCTGCAAACGGCCGTGCGGTGATGGAGTTCGGCTCCCGCCGCGCGCAGGGCTTTAACGGTGCGGTGTACGGCGCCCGCGCCGCCTACATCGGCGGCTGCGTCGGCACTGCCTGCACCATCGCCGACCGCGAGTTCGGTATTCCCGCACTCGGCACGATGGCACACAGCTGGGTCCAGCTGTTCGACAGCGAGTACGAGGCATTCAAGGCGTATGCCGAGGTCTATCCCGACTCCTGCACACTG
>JAGBFF010000040.1 GCA_017936615.1 Clostridia bacterium
AACATCACTCCAGAACTGCTTTACAACGCCTGCGATAACCGGCCCTCTCCAGATTACAGGTGCGTCTTCCTCCTCCAGCAGCAGGTTGATGGACATGATCTTGATGCCCATGTGCGTTTCTGCGGGCAGAATACCGATTTCAGAGCCCTGCGCTTTCTGATTGATACCGAAGGCGCGCGGACTGGAGGGGCCGGTGATATCGGCGTCCAAAACGCCGACCTTATAGCCGCGGCGCGCCATCATTACGGCGAGCAGGCAGGTGACCGAGGATTTACCGACGCCGCCTTTACCGCTGCTGACGGCAACCACCTTCTTGATGTGACTGAATTCGTTGGTTTTAGCGTGCAGATCCTGTTTGCGCTCGCCGCAGTCCTGCGAGCAGGAGCTGCAATCGTGTGTGCATTCGCTCATAGTTGATTCCTCCTGTGACAGACTAAAACGGGGCTCGCCGCACGAACCCCGTGGTAAATACTTGCTGTGTTGTATTGTATCACTCTGTTTTCAAAAAATCAAGAGTCGCGGCAAGAAACAAAAATTTCCTTGGTTTTTGTGAACAACAAACGCCGTGCCGTCACCGTATGCGGATATACTAACCGAAGGAGGCGATCGGTTTTGTACAGGGGGTTCAAGCGCGCGGCGGATGTTGTGATCTCGCTGGTACTGTTGTTGCTTTTTTCGCCGATGCTGTTTGTGGTCGCGTGGCTCGTGCGGTGGGACAGTCCGGGACGTATTATTTTTACGCAGCGGCGCATCGGACGGCACGGAAAACCGTTTTTCATATATAAATTCCGCACCATGTATGTCAACGCACCTCCCAACGCCGCCGCAGCGGAGCGCGAGACGACCGAGCCGTATATCACGCCGCTGGGGCGTTTTTTGCGCCGCAGCAGCATCGATGAGCTGCCGCAGTTGTTTAACGTGTTGAAAGGGGATATGAGCCTCATCGGACCGCGACCGGTGGTGTCGGCAGAACGTGAACTGCTGCGCCTGAGGCGGCAATACGGCGCGCTGCAGGTGCGACCTGGTATTACGGGGTTGGCGCAGGTGAGCGGCCGCGAAAATCTGACACCCGCAGAGCGGGCGGGGTACGATATACACTACGTGCGGCACATATCGCTATGGCTGGATATCCGTATCGCGTTTTTGACGTGGCGCTGTCTGCTTCACGGACGCTGACAGGCACCATCCGCTGCTCTCGTCATAGTATGAAAGGAACGCAGTTTGCGGATCTTGTGAGGAGGGGTAGTATGGCAGTATTTCACGCGCCTGTACGGTTTTTTCTGGGGGCAAACACACCACAGGGGTTTGTGGGGTTTGCGGACGAATTGTACGATCCTACCGATGGCTGGCAGGCGTATCTCATCAAAAGTGGCCCAGGAACGGGCAAATCCTCGCTGATGCGGCGCATTTACGAGCGCCTGACGGCACTTTCGATCGATGCGGAGGCGATCTGCTGTTCCTCCGACCCTTCTTCGCTGGACGGCGTGATCTTTCCCCAACTGCGGATGTGTATTCTGGATGCCACGGCACCGCACGTGGTGGAGCCAAAGGTTTGGGGGGCGGTGGAGCAGCTTGTGCCGTTGGCGATCTGTGTCGATGAAGCGCTGCTGCACGAGCAGGCGGCAGAGGTTCGACGGGTGACCGAGGATAATCGCACTCTGCACGCACAGTGCCGCAAGTACATACACGCGGCCGGGGCGCTGCTCAAGGAGAATCGGCGGATCGGCGCGGCAGCACTGGACGAGGAGAAGGTGCGACGGCTGGCATGCCGTGTTGCGCGGCAGGAGTTCGGCGGTACAGGTGAAGGGCGGCTGACACACCGGTTTCTCAGCGCGATCACTCCCGACGGGCCGGTGGTGTTTCACGAAACTCTGCAGGCGTTATGTCCGCGAATATACACGGTAGAGGACGACCACGGTGCAGCGGCGTCGCTGTTCCTTTCGGAACTTGCTCGTCACGCGCAGAGAGCCGGCGTGGACGGTATCGTTTGTCCCTGCCCGATGGCACCGGAGGAGGGACCGGAGCACCTGCTGTTCCCTGCAATCGGTGTCGGGTTTACGACCTCCAACGCCTTCCACAAAGCGGATTATCCTGTGTATCGCCGCATCCACGCGACACGTTTTTCGGATACGGAGCAGCTCCGTGCCAGGCGACAGATCACGGCGTTTAACCGTCGCGCCGCACGCGAGTTGCTGGAGCAGGCGCAGGGGTTGGCTGCCGAAGCAAAGGTGGCGCACGACCGCATGGAGGCGTTCAGTATCGCGGCGATGAATTGGGACGGTGCACAGGCGATGGGAGATGCGGTACTGCGGAAGTTTGAGGCGGCCGCCAAGCGATTTCTCGCAGTATGAGAGAGGCGCTCTACGCGGACGATATCGCGTCCAACGAGTGGTAGATTGACTCTCCGCTCGGACGGCGATATACTGGCGGCAAGAAATCCAAAGGAGTGCGATGTACGATGACAAGGACACGGCTACGAGATCGGCTGCTGCCGACGTACACCGGTGGCGAAGAACGGTTTCATATGATTTCACACATCGTAGGCGGTGGCTTCGGAGTGCTGGCGCTGGTGCTGTGTGTGGTAAAAGCGGCTCTGGATGGCAGCGTCAGCGGCGTGGTACGCGGTGCGTTATACGGCGCATCGCTCATCGCGTTATACGCAATGTCCAGCATCTATCACGGACTGCGGCATCCGATGGCCAAGAAAGTGTTTCAGGTACTGGATCACTGCACCATTTATTTCCTGATCGGCGGCACTTACACCCCCATTTTGTTATGTGCCGTGCGCGCAGTGTCGCCCGGGTGGGCCTGGACGCTGTTCGGTATCGTGTGGGGTCTCGCGGCACTCGCCACGGTGCTTACCGCCATTGACCTAAAAAAATACGCCGTGTTTTCCATGTGCTGCTACATCGGCATGGGATGGTGCGTGCTGCTGGCGGCGCGTACTGTCGTGCAGGCGATCGCGCCCGTGGGGCTGCTCTTATTATTGGGCGGCGGCATTGCCTACACGGTCGGCGCGGTGCTCTACGGTCTCGGCAAAAGGCGACGGTATATGCACGCCCTGTTTCACCTCTTTGTTCTTGTCGGCAGTGTGCTGCACTTTTTCTGCATTCTGTTTTACGTGCTGTGAAGGGGCTCACTTGACAAACGGCGGTAAATTGCGTATACTATTTTTATGACAATTGTACTTTTTCGTACAGAGGAGGAATACAATTATGAAGAGATGGTTGGCATTGCTGCTGGTGCTCGTGATGTGTGTCGCTATGACGGCGTGCAGCAAGAAATCTAATGACAAAAAGGATGACGACGAAAAACCCGGCACGTCTGACGGTGACGGCGCGGGTTCCGCTGTGGGCGGTGGCGCGGTGGATGCTGTTGTCGGTGTATACGACGCGCTGGTGGGTACGTTGTCCGGCGATAACAGCTTTTCTTCCCGTGCAGAGCTGAGTGTTCACCTGAGCGACGAAGCGATCACGATGCTGGAGCAGGCAATTTTTAAAGGCGACTCGGGCATGGATTGGAAATGGCTCAACAACATTACCGTTGGCGTGGATGCTGCGCAGAAGGATGACCTGATGTCTATGGCGATGGATCTCGCCTTGTCGAATACCAAGGTCGTTTCGCTGGAACTACTGATGGATATGGCGAACGGCAAGTTGTTTATGGGCATCCCCGAACTGAGTGATAAATATATCGGCGGAGCGCTGAACCTTCCCGCTGCTGATGCTCAGCCGGCGTGGATGACGATGTTCACCGAATACGGCAGTGAGTTCCTTCCGGACGGCGAAACGCTCGGCAAACTGCTGGATAAGTATCTCGATATCGCACTGAAAAGCATCGTGATGCCGGCGAAGGAGTCCGTGGAGCTGACGGTTTCCGGTGTGACCAAGACCGTCTCGCAGCAGAAGATCGTTATCAATCAGAAGATGATCGCGGCGGTGTGCACCGCGGTGCTGAACGAGGCGAAGTCCGACGCAGACATAAAGGCGATTTTGCAGAACGTGCAGAAGGTCGCCGAGGAAGAATTCGGTGCGACCGGCGTGGATCTGCATGCGGAATTCGTTGCAATGATCGATGAAGTGCTGGCGGAAATTGCTTCTGACAGTGAGTTGTCCGAAGCAGAGATGGGCACTGTGACGGTATATACCGACGGCGACGAGTTGGTTGGTTTGACGGTCAGTTTCGGCGGCGCAGGGTATTTCGAATGCTTGACACTTACCCAGGATGGCAAGGCCGGTTTGCAGATTTCCTATGGCGAAATGGTTGCCCTGTTTAGCATCGCAGGCACCTCCACCGAAAATAACGGTAAGGTAAGCGGAACCTATGAGATCTGTGTCGATGCGAATCCGATGGTGACTGTGGAACTGAAGGATGTTGTGGAGAACGGCACCAATGCCAGCGGCACGATCCGTATTTGGCCGGAGGATGGTATCTACGCTATGCTCGGCGGGCAAATGTCGGCCATCGCCACGATGGATCCGGGTCTGGAATTTGTGTTTAACGGCACGGCGAACAGTGCTGAACTGACAATCAACATTCTCATGGATACAAAGGTTTTTGCGGGTGTTACGATCAAAACTTCGACCGGCACGGCTGCGAATATTACGCTTCCTTCCTCCGATAAGGTCGTGGACCAGAGCAATATACAGAGCTGGGTGTCGTCGATGGATCTGAGCAAGATCGTCGACAATCTCCGCAAGGGTGGTCTGCCTACCCAGTTGGTGGATGCGTTGGAGATGGCCTTGGAGTATATGGAGCAGCCTTCCATGGGCTTCGGTGATGCCGGGGATTACTACGGTGGGTTTGTCGGATCCGAGGACGTTTACGACTCGGACACTTTGGCTTGGAATTCGGCAGCATGAGATGCTGTCATGATGTAAAACGGCAATAACGGTGCGGGCGCTGATATCCTTTGAGAGATCGGCGCCCCACCCTTTTATAAGGAGCGACGTATGCGGATCGAAGTCAAGGGGATCGCGAAGAATTATGGAAAAAAACAGGTGCTGAAGGATGTCGGTTTCTCTGCCTGCGAAGGTCAGTGCATCGGTATCTTGGGCGGTAACGGCAGCGGCAAATCTACGCTGTTGTCGATCCTTGCCGGCGTGCAGGGATGCGATAAGGGCGAATTCCTGTGCGAGGGCATCGACCTGCTTCGTTCGCCTGCGCGGCGCGCGGAGCTGGTCGGATACGTGCCGCAAGGCACGCCGCTGATCGAGGAGCTGACAGCGCGGGATAACCTGCTGCTGTGGTATGACCGCGCGGCGCTGAAGCAGGAGCTGGACCACGGCGTGCTGGCGATGCTCGGTATCGGGGAGTTTCTGAAAACCCCCGTGCACAAGATGTCGGGCGGTATGAAAAAGCGTCTGTCGATCGGATGTGCTGTGGCGAAGCACCCACCCGTGCTTTTGCTGGATGAGCCGATGGCGGCGTTGGATCTCGTTTGCAAGCAGAGCATTTCCGCCTATCTTCGCCGCCACAAGGAGGCGGGGGGCATTCTCCTGTTCGTGACGCACGACGCCTATGACCTCGCGTTGTGTGACGAGTGGTACATTTTGAAAGACGGTATCGCGGTGCCGTTCGTGTACGACGGCAATATCGAGCGATTGGTGAGAAATCTGTGATATGAAAACGTATGCGGCTTTACAACTGAAACGGGCAGCCCGACTGCTTCCGTTCGTGCTGGCGGTGGCGCTGATTTTGTTCGGCGCGTTACTGGCGGTGTTTCGAGCTGTGCTGCAAAAAGCGGAAAGCGACGACGCGCAGAACGCGATGCTGGTACGCGTTGCCATCACCGGCGACACCGATTACCCTTACTTCGATCTAATATTATCCGCTGTTAAAAATTTCGACACCTCGCGTTATGCCATCGAGATCGTTAAAACGGACGAGGAACAGGCGAAAAAAGAACTGGAAGCCGGCAGGCTTGCGGCGTATGCCATTTTGCCCGATGACTTCATTGAGGAAGCCCTGTGCGGGCGCATCAAGACCATCACCTATGTGACGACCACAGGCTCTGTGGACACGATGTCGCTGTTCAAAGAAGAGGTCACCGAGGTCATTTCGGGGATCCTTGCGGAGTCACAGAAGGGCGTCTACGGCATTGGCGAGGCACTGGATAACAACGGACACAGCGATATTTCGGGCGACAGGCTCAACGAGTTGAACCTGAAGTACATCGACCTTATTCTCGACCGTTCCAAGCTGTACAAAACGGAAACGGTGGAGGCGGTCGGCGAGGATATGCCGTTCCAGATCGATCTGTTCAGCGGTATTGCGGTGCTGTTTGTATTTTTGACCTCGCTTCCGTATGCGTTGCTGTATGTGAAACGGGACGTGGCGCTGCACCAAACCATGGCGGCGCGGGGCTTTTCACCGACAGCACAACTGCTGTGCGAATACGCGGCGTACGCGGCCGCGGTATTTGCGCTGTTTTTTGCAGTACTGGCGGCAATGGCGCCGTTCACCGGCGCGGAGCTTGCTGGGATTCCCGGTGGTGCGCGACTGGTTTTGTTTGCGGTGGAGCTGCTGCCCGTCATCGTGACCGTCACGGCGTTTGGATTTATGGTTTTTGAACTGGCGGGCAATCTGGTGTCCGGCGTGCTGCTGCACTTCTTTTTGTCGCTGGCGCTGTGCTACGTTTCGGGCTGCTTGTATCCGCTGTATGCATTTCCGCAGTCGGTGCAGGATACAGCGGTATACCTGCCGGCGGCGATGGCGCGTGAGTATTTGTCAGGCTGCTTGTCGGGTAATGTGACCGCCGCTCCGCTTCTCGGTATGCTGACGTATACCGTGCTGTTCGTTGCGGTTGCCGCCGTCGTGCGTCACCGCCGCGTGATCGGGAAATGGGGGTGCGCCGCATGAGACGGTTGTGGATGTGGTTTTTACTGCTGAACAAGCGGTTGTACAAGAAAGCGACCTTCGTGATCCTGCTTTTGCTGATCCCGCTGATGATCCTGGCGCTGAACGTCGTGGCGCAGCAGGACAGTGGCTTCGTTACGATTGCGTTGGCGCAGGACGACCCCGCCGATGCGGTGTCGTCGGAGATCGTCTCCAAATTGATAAGCGATCAGCGCGTAATCCGCTTCGTAAACTGCGAAACGTCGGAGGCGGCGCAGGCGCTGGTGTCGGCGAGGCGGGCGGATGCCGCGTGGGTGTTTCCCGATGCAATGCAAGAACGGCTGGAGACGTTTTTGAAAACGCGGCGCAACAAAGAGCCGGTGGTGACGGTGTTTTTACGTGAGGAAACGGTGCCGTTGCTTCTGTCGCACGAAAAGCTGGCGGGCGCGCTGTATAAGCAGTGCGCGCCGATGCTGTACCGGAGCTACGCACGGGGCAGAACGCCGGAACTCGACGGTGTGAGCGACGAAAAGCTGATGAGTTATTACCACGGATTTGAGCAAAAAAACGCCCTGTTTCAATTCGCCTATCCCGACGAAACCGTCCGTCAAGACGGTGACAACGCAGGGGGGTATTTGGTAACCCCGTTGCGTGGGTTGTTGTCGATCTTTGTGCTGCTCGGCGGCTTGGCGGCGGCGATGTTCTATATGCAGGATGAGCGGCGCGGGGTGTTTTCGTGGGTGAAGCAGTCGCGCTTGACAGCAGTGTCGGCGGCTTGTCAGGGGATTGCCGTGCTGAATCTGTCGGTTGTGATGCTGCTGTCGCTCTTAGCGATCGGGATGACGGTATCGCTGCCCCGCGAGCTGGTCCTGCTCGTGTTGTATATTCTGTGCTGTACCGCGTTCTGTTCGCTGCTGTCGCAGCTCTGCCGATGTGTCAACGTGCTCGGTATGGTGACCCCACCGTTGATCGTGTGTATGGTGGTGATCTGCCCGGTGTTTTTCAATCTGGGCGCGCTGCGCAGGCTGCAGTTCCTATTTCCGCCGACTTACTATCTCAACGCCGTTCACAGCGATCGGTATATCGTGTACGGTGTGGTCTATTGTGTGATCTGCGCGGCGCTGAGCTTCCTGCTCAGCCGCGTGAGGAAAAAGGGATAATGCAAAACAAAAAAGCCACCTGCCAAGGTGGCTTTTTGCTTTTGAAGTGGGGGTGCAGTGTTTTATATATGTCACCGTGCTTCAGGTAAACACACATTATGGATATCTCGCAAATATTGTTCAAATGTATTAAAGAAACAATCAAACGCACGCGCATCGTTGTTGCCGCTGATGTACAGAAGATGATTCCACCAACAATTGTAGCCGTCTAAATCTTGGAACATTTCCTTGTGATACCACTCAACAAACAAACGAAAATACTTTAACGGGGTTTCTTGGTTGTAGAACGAAAAGGCATAGTCCATGCCAAACAGTTGATCTCGTAAAGACAGCAAAGACGGCTTCCCCAAAAAATAGCCGGGCCTCTTTTTTACTTGAGCAAAAAACGCTAACTCATCGAATTTTGATTCGATCAAGATAACCACCCACTTTCTAATCAAATTATATCATAGAATGGCGTAAATATCAAGATTCCAACGATTACGGGCTATAATATAACGACTGCTAATAATGCAATGATTATTTCAATATATTAACGATTAACAATAGCGGTTCAATTTCGCCGCGCTGACGGCGGCTCATTTTACCTTGCTACGGCACAGTCCTGCGTGCTCGCTTCATCCGCCACCGGCGGCGCTCGCACTCGGATACTTTCGATCCCCTTCGGACAAAAAGAAAAAGCACCGCTGTTGCGGTGCTTCTCTTTTTGGTGGACCCGAAGGGGATCGAACCCTCGAACCTCACGGATGCGAACCGTGCGCTCTCCCAGCTGAGCTACGGGCCCAAATGACGTTGCTCCTTATCTTATCGCACTTTGGAGCTGTTGTCAAGAGCTTTGTGTAAAAATTTTCGATGTTATCCGAAAAGACGGCGGCAAAGTGTATCTGCAGCCGCCTTTTCGGTCGACGGATCACCGTTTCAAAATCTCACGGTACCGCATATAGGCGCGGTCGACCGCATCCGCCCATGTGAGATACAGATCCTCCGCAGCGCGCAGACCGACGGCGCGCATGGCGGCACGATTGGAGCAGGCGTCGATGATCGTGTGGGCGCAGGAAACGGGAGATTCCTCCGCCAAAAAGCCGGAGATCTTGTGCACCGCGCCCTCAGCGGCGGCGCTTTCCCGTAGCAGCAGCGACGGGCAGTTGCAGGCGGCAGCCTCCTTTACCACGATGCCGCAGGTGTCGTACGTGGACGGAAAGAAGAACAGATCCGCCGTGCTGTAAAACACCCGCAGATAATCGCGGTCACGGATGGGACCCACAAACGTTATGTTATCCTGTACGCCGATCTCCTGCGCGTACTGCCGCATAGAGGGCAGATCGTACCCTTCACCGACGAACAGCATACGGAACGGCATCCCGTTTTGTTTAAGAACGGCGCAGGTGTCCAGAATCAGGCGAATGTTTTTGTACCACATCATACGTCCGACGAACAGCAGGGTGGGTACGTCTTCTTTCAGATCGTACTTCTCGCGCAAAGCGGCAATGCGTTCTGCCGGCGCAACGCCGCGCACGAAGTCCGTGCCGTTTTCCATCACGCGCCACGAGCCGTAGTAGCCGATATCCTCAAGAAAACGGCCGGAAGCGGAGCTGACGACCCACACCTCGTCTACGGCCTTGACGTTCTCCAGCATAAACTTCATGGCGACCTTGCGCATAGCGGCGTTGGGGACGCGCTTTTTCAGGTCGAGGTCAAAGCGGGTGTGATAGGTCAGCACCGTCGGCACCTTGGGGCGGTGGTTGATGGTCTTGACCAGCACCGAGGATGCGAACGGTGCGTGGATGTGCATGATATCAAAATGGCGGGCGCGCAGCTTACGAATGGTTTCGGGGCCGAACGGGATGCCTACTCGATAGCCGACGCGGGCGCCTGCCGGCAGGGAGGGATACCGCACGACGTCAAACGGATAATGATCTTCAATGCCGCGGTATTTCGGGGTGACGACCGTCACGTGACAGTCCTTGCGATTGAGGTTTTCGGCGTAGTTTTTAACGGTTTGCGCCACACCGTCAATGATCGGTGGGAACGAATCGTTAAACAAACCGACGGAAAAACTGCTCATTCCAACAGAACCTCCTGTCCCAAAAGGGTGGGGCGAACGACACGGCTTCATTGAAGCCGGATATTACATCTGTATTCTACCACATATCCTTAAGATTTGCAAGATGGGCAGAAAATTTCAAAAAAGGCTTTCCACCGGACGAAAAATACGATATACTATAAAAAGATACATAGGATGTCACACAGAAAGGATGGGAGAATATGGCACAAACCTATTCCGTTTCTTTGGAAAAGATCATACACGAGCTGTCGCTGGAGGTCGTTTATATGCCGCAGGACGGCGAGCAACGGCAGATCACCAGCGCGGAGGTAAATCGACCGGGCCTTGGCTTGGCAGGATATTTTGAGTATTTTGACAGCACCCGCATTCAGATCATTGGCAAGGGCGAATACGGCTACCTGGAAGGTCTGTCGCCGGAGGAACGCGGCGTGAATATCGACGCGTTTTTGGCGCACAAGCCGCCCCTCGTCGTGGTCGCGCGCGATCTGGAGATCCTTCCCGAACTGACGGCGGCGTGTGAGAAGCACGAGGTCCCGTTGCTTCGCTCTGCGGATACGACTTCGGCATTTATGGCGGCGCTGATCGCGTTTTTGAACGTTCAGCTCGCGCCGCGCGTGACGCGGCACGGTGTACTGGTCGAGGTGTCCGGTGAAGGTGTACTGCTCGTGGGTGACAGCGGTATCGGTAAAAGTGAAACGGCGATCGAGCTGGTCAAACGCGGCCACCGTCTGATCGCGGATGACGCGGTGGAGATCCGCCGTGTGTCCTCCAAATCGCTGGTTGGCTCGGCCCCGGAAAACATCCGTCATTATATCGAACTGCGCGGTATTGGTATCGTCAACGTGCGCCGCATTTTCGGTATGGGTGCTGTCAAGATGACCGAGAAGATCGACATGGTCATCCAGATGGAGCCGTGGGACAACAACAAGGTGTACGACCGCATGGGCCTGGAAAACGAGTACATGGACATCCTGGGCATCACCGTGCCGATGCTGACCATTCCGGTCAAGCCGGGCCGCAACCTGGCAATGATCATTGAGGTCGCTGCGATGAACAATCGTCAGAAGAAGATGGGTTATAACGCGGCACACGAGCTGATGCAAAATCTCGGTATGGTGGATGATATTCCGAAGAACGAGCATCGCGAACCGCAGGTGTATTATTAAGGAGAGGCGAACAAACAGTGAGTTCCTATTTTCAACCGGTTGCTGATCTGCACACGCATACGTTGGCGTCGCCGCATGCCTACAGCACACTGACCGAAAACGTGGCTGCTGCCGCAGCACTCGGGATGCTGGCGATAGCGACGACCGACCACGGCCCAAACACCGGGGACGGCGGTCACATCTGGCATTTTGGTAATATGCGCATTTTGCCGGAGCGCATCGCGGGGATACGACATCTGCGCGGAGCGGAGGCAAATGTGTGCGATTATGATGGCACGCTGGATCTGCCGGAGCGAACACTCTCGGCGTTGGATGTTGTAATCGCGTCGATGCACGACAGCACCCTGCCGTACGGCACGCCGGAGCAGATCACCGAGACGTGGCTGCGTGTGGCGGAAAAACCGCTGGTGGACATCATCGGTCACTGCGGCTCGCCGCAGTACGCTTTTGATTATGAGAAAGTCATCCCGGTCTTTGCCGAGCACGGTAAGGTCGTCGAGATCAACGAAGGCACCTTCCGCGTACGGCAGAAGTCGCTGGAAAACTGCGCGGTGATCGCGCGGCTTTGTGCGAAACACGGTGTACGCGTGGCTGTTAACTCGGATGCCCACTACCTGACACAGGTGGGGCAGCTGGACAGCGCCGTGGCACTTCTGGAAGAGGTAAATTTCCCGAAAGAGCTGATCATCAACAGCAATCGGGAGCGGTTTGAAGCATTTTTACAGACCAAAGGTCTGGCGTTGTGAGACAAGGAGAGTAACGTATGGTAAAGATCGGCGTAGATTTGGGCGGCACGAACATTGTTGCCGGCGTGGTGAATGAGAACTATGAGATTTTGGCAAAGACGCGCCGCAAGACGCGCGCGGAGCGTTCTGCCGAAGAGATTATGCAGGATATGGCGCAGCTGTGTCGCGAGGCGGCGAAGCAGGCGGGTGTGTCGATGTCCGAGGTGGAAAGCGTGGGTATCGGTTGTCCCGGCACCTGCAATACGCAGACCGGTATCGTGGAGTACGCCAACAACCTGCATTTTGAGAATGTTCCCGTTGTCGCGCGGATGAATGAATTGCTGAACGTTCCCGTATATATTGGTAACGATGCCAACGCAGCGGCACTTGGTGAGGCGCTGGCAGGGGCTGCCAAGGGCGCGAACAGCTGCGTGTGCGTTACGTTGGGAACGGGTGTCGGCGGCGGTGTCGTCATCGATGGCAAGATCTACGAGGGCTGTAACTACGCCGGCGCGGAGTTGGGTCACACCGTGATCCAGATGAACGGCGAGCCCTGCACCTGTGGTCGCAACGGTTGCTGGGAGACGTATGCGTCGGCAACGGCGTTGGTGCGGCAGACCAAGCGTGCGATGGAAACGCATCCACGTAGCCTGATGTGGAAGCTTGCCGACGGCAACCTGGAAAACGTCAACGGTCTGACCGCGTTTGAAGCGATGCGCGCGGGTGATACCGTGGGCGCTGCGGTGGTGGATCAGTATATTGAGTATCTGGCGTGCGGCGTGATCGACGTGGTCAACATTTTCCAGCCGGATATCATCTGTATCGGCGGTGGCGTCAGCCGCGAGGGGGATACGCTGCTTGTGCCGCTGCGCGAAAAGGTCACATTGGAGCGGTACAGTAAATTTTGTAAGAGACAGACCGAGATCGTAGCGGCGGTACTCGGTAACGATGCCGGTATCATCGGTGCGGCCTATCTTGGCAAGTAAGTACGTAGGAGGAAGGTTATGGAGCGGGCAGAACTGGCAAATATGCTGCGGGAAAACGGTTGCCGTGTGCAGGAGCAGGAGCTGTTGTCCGCGCATACCACCTTTCGGATCGGCGGTGCGGCGGAGCTGTTTGTAACTGCTTCGACCGCCGAACAGGCGGCGCAGGTGCTGCGTTTGTGCCGTGGGACGGAGACGCCGCTGTTGCTGCTCGGCAACGGCTCTAACCTGTTGGTCAGCGATGACGGTGTGGATGGCGTGGTGCTGCGCTTGGCGGCAAGCACGCCCGGTTGGACGGTAAGCGGAACAACAGTGACCGTCGATGCCGGCGTGACGCTGTCAAAGTTGTGCATCGCACTGGGCGAAGCAGGGCTGAGTGGTCTGGAGTTTGCTTATGGTATTCCCGGCACGGTCGGTGGCGGCGTGTATATGAACGCCGGTGCCTACGGCGGGCAGCTGTCGGACGTGATCTCGTCCGTAACAGCGCTGGCGCCGCATGGTGAGATCGTCGTGCTCGGCAAGGATGAACTGGAGTTTGGCTATCGCCACAGCGTGTTTATGAAAAACGGAATGACCGTTTGGTCGGTGACGATGGAGCTTGCTGCGGGTGAGCCGACGGCGATACGCGCTGCGATGGCGGAGTATCTTGCGCGGCGGCGTGATAAGCAGCCGTTGGAATACCCCAGCGCCGGAAGCTTCTTCAAGCGTCCGGAGGGGCATTTTGCCGGAGCACTCATTGAACAGTGTGGATTAAAGGGATTTACTGTCGGCGGCGCACAGGTCAGCGAAAAGCACGCCGGTTTTGTCATTAACCGCGGCGGTGCGACCTGTGCCGATGTGATGGCGTTGGGCGATGAGGTCGCACGACGTGTCAAAGACACCTTCGGTGTGGAACTGGAACGGGAAGTACAATTTGTCGGACGGTGACCGATCGGGTCACAAGGAGGACAGGATGTCGTTTTCATCGGATATTAAGAACGAATTGGCGGCATTGTCAAATGAATCCGCGTGCTGTGATGTCGCTCAAACGTACGGTATGGCAGAGTTCGGCCGTTCGTTTTCTTTGTCGGGAGTGACGTGGCAGACCGAGCACGAGGGCGCAGCCACGCGGTACGCGCAGCTGCTTTCGACGGTGTGCGGTGTTGCGCCCGAGTTGGCTCGACCGGCAGCGGACAAGCCGGGAATGTATACAGTATCGGTACCTGCCGATGTCAGAAAAAAGGTGCTGGGTCGGTTCGGTCACGGCGGTGCGGAGGTCACACTGCGTTTGAATCGCGCCGTGCTGGATTGCGAAGCGTGCCCTGCTGCATTTTTGCGGGGTGCGTTTTTGGCGTGCGGTGCCATCACCAATCCGCAGGTGGATTATCATTTGGAATTTAGCGTCCCATATCTCAATCTCAGTCGTGATCTGACGGCGTTACTGGGAGAACTGGGATTTCGCGCCCGCACGGTGCGCCGTAAGGGTAATTATATTGTGTATTTCAAGGAAAGTGAGCAGATTGAGGATTGTCTCACACTGATGGGCGCGATGAATGCGTCGCTGGAATTGATGAACGTCAAGATCATTAAAAGCATCCGCAACAACGTCAACCGCGCCGCGAACTGCGAGAGCGCTAATCTGGATAAGACGGTGGCAGCAGCACTGGTTCAAGCGGAGGCGGTACGGAAGATCGAGGCGCGTATCGGGCTTGATGCCCTACCGGAGGAACTGCGTGAGTTGTGCCGTTTGCGGTTGGAAAACCCCGATTTTTCGTTGCGCGAATTGGGTGAGCAATTGGAGCCGCCGATCAGTCGATCGGGGGTCAATCACCGTCTAAAGCGCATTTTGGAGATTGCGGAGGAATTGTAAGAGTGGGAGGTGCCGCCCGTGGCGTTCGTGCATCTTCATGTTCACAGTGAATACAGCCTGCTGGACGGCGCCTGCCGTCTGGACGGGCTGATTTCGCGTGCCAGGGACCTGGGGCAGACGGCGGTGGCAGTGACGGATCACGGTGTGATGTACGGGCTGGTAGAGTTCTACAAAGCCGCCAAAAAAGCGGGGATCAAGCCGATCCTCGGTTGCGAGGCGTATGTGGCACCGCGCACGCGGCACGACCGTCAGCACGGTATCGACAGTGACAACCATCACTTGGTGTTGTTGTGCGAAAACGAGACGGGGTATGCCAATTTGGTGCGGCTCATCTCCGCGGCGTGGACCGAGGGCTCTTACAGCAAGCCGCGCGTCGATCGCGAGCTGCTTTCACAATATCACGAAGGGCTGATCGCGCTGTCAGCTTGTCTTGCGGGGGAGATCCCGTCGGCGCTGCGGCAGGGGAATTTTGACGAGGCGCGGAGGCTGGCACTGGATTATCAGGCGATCTTCGGTCGGGACAACTTCTTTTTGGAACTGCAGGACCACGGTATTGCGGAGCAGAAAGCAGTCAACCGCGGCCTGATGCGGCTATCCCGCGAGACGGGTATACCGCTCGTTTGTACCAACGATGCTCACTATCTCACCCACGCTGACGCACAGATGCAGAAGGTGCTTTTATGTATACAAACGAATACCACGGTGGACGAGCCTAATCCGATGGCGTTTGAGACGGAGGAGTTTTATCTCAAGTCGGAGGGGGAGATGCGTTCGTTGTTTCCCGAGTGCCCCGAGGCAGCAGATAACACCGCGCGTATTGCCGAGCGGTGCAATGTGGACTTGGAGTTCGGACACACCAAGCTGCCGCATTTTGACGCTCCCGGTGGCGACAGTAAGGCCTATTTCCGCCGCCTGTGCTACGAGGGCTTGCGCCGTCGGTACGGTGAGAACCCCGATTCGGCGGTGGTGCGGCGTCTGGAATACGAGATGGAGACCATCGAGCGGATGGGGTATGTCGATTACTACCTCATCGTCAACGATTTTGTACAGTACGCGCGCAGCCACGACATTCCGGTGGGACCGGGGCGTGGCTCGGGTGCGGGTAGCTTGTGTGCCTATTGCATCGGTATCACCGGCATCGACCCCATTCGCTATCAGCTGCTGTTTGAGCGGTTTCTCAATCCCGAGCGCGTCAGTATGCCGGACTTTGATATTGATTTCTGTAATGAAAAGCGGCAGCTGGTCATTGATTATGTGATTCGCAAGTACGGTGCCGATCACGTGGCGCAGATCGTCACCTTCGGCACGCTCGCGGCACGTGCCGCGATCCGCGACGTGGCACGTGCTCTTGGAATGCCGTACGCGGTGGGTGATACCGTTGCCAAGCGGGTGCCGTGGGAGTTGAATATGACGCTTACCAAGGCGCTTAAGCAATCCCGCCCGCTGAAGGAACTGTACGACAGCGACGAGCAGGTGAAGCGGCTTGTGGATATGGCGAGACGGGTGGAGGGTATGCCGCGGCATGCCTCGACCCACGCTGCCGGTGTGGTTATCACGGCTGAGCCGGTGTCAGAGTACGTGCCGCTGTGTCTCAACGGTGATCTGGTCGCGACGCAGTATACTATGACGACGCTGGAAGAACTCGGCTTGCTCAAGATGGATTTTTTGGGCCTGCGCAACCTGACGATTATCGATGATGCCCAGCGGATGATCCGCGAGACGGCGGAGCCGTCGTTTGACATCAATACCGTACCGCTGGATGAGCCTGCGATGTATAAAATGCTGTCGCAGGGCAACAGCGACGGCGTGTTTCAGTTTGAATCTGCCGGCATGAAACGGGTGTTGACACAGCTCAAGCCCGATCATTTTGAGGATCTGATCGCGGTCATTTCGCTGTTCCGCCCCGGGCCGATGGAGTCTATTCCGCGGTATATTGAAAACCGTCATCATCCCGAACGGGTGACCTACCGTCATCCGCTGCTCAAGCCGATCTTAGAGGTCACCTACGGCTGTATCGTGTATCAGGAGCAGGTCATGCAGATCTTCCGTGATCTCGGCGGCTATTCGCTGGGCCGCGCCGATCTGGTGCGCCGTGCGATGTCTAAAAAGAAACACGACGTGATGCAAAAGGAACGCGAGATCTTTCTGCACGGCTTGACGGGAGAGGACGGCACGGTGCAGGTGGACGGTTGTATTCGTCGCGGTGTGCCGCAGGCGGTGGGCGAAGCGATCTTTGAAGAAATGGCGTCGTTTGCGTCCTATGCCTTCAACAAATCCCACGCGGCGGCGTATGCGCTGGTGGCGTATCAGACCGCGTATCTGAAAGTCAAATATCCACGCCAATATATGGCGGCGCTGCTTACCAGCGTGTTGGACAGCGGCAAGGTAGCGGGGTATATCGGCGAATGTGATCGCCTGCGTATCCGTGTGCTGCCGCCGTCGGTCAACGAGAGTGTGGCGGCATTTACCGTGGTGGACGATCATATCCGCTTCGGTCTGTTGGCGGTGAAGAACCTGGGCGGTGCGCTGATCCGTGAGTTGGTGCGTGACCGCGAGGAGGAGGGGCCGTTTACGAGCTTCTATTCCTTCTGCCGCCGCATGGTGCGCCATCGGGAATTTAACCGCCGTGCGTTGGACAGCCTCATTCGTTGCGGCGCGCTGGACGGACTCGGCGCCAACCGCCGCCAGATGCTGGAGGCGTCGGCGTTTGTGCTGGATCAGCTGGAGGAGAGTGGTCGCCGCAATCTGGATGGGCAGATTGGTTTCTTCGACCAAGGCGATCTGGTGGAGAATAGCGAGCCGCCGCTGCCACAGGTGAGCGAATTGCCGTATGAGGATCTGCTCGCTATGGAAAAGGAAGTGTCGGGTCTGTACCTGACAGGTCATCCGCTGAAGCCTTATGAAGCACTGTATGTGCGTCTGCGGGCTGATCGCAGCGATGCGATCCTTGACGCGTTTTCCGACGAGATCCCCACCGAGGGGAACGGCTATGCCGACGGGCAGACGGTTCGCTTGCTCGGTATGTTGGGCGCAGTGCAGATCAAAGCGACCCGCAGCGGCGCGCAGATGGCGTATGTGACACTGGAGGATCTGTACGGTTCGCTGGAGCTGGTGGTGTTTGCCAAAACACTGGAGCAGTGCCGTTCGGTGTTGCGGACGGGTGAGCTGGTGGTCGTGCAGGGTCGGCTGAGCGCGCGCGAGGACGAAGAGCCGAAGGTGCTGGTCTCGGCGGTCGAGGCGTCACCGTCCGTTGATTCTCTGCCGCCGGAACCGATACGCGAGGCGCCGAACCCGACGCCCAAGGCGGTCGCAAACCCCGGTGTGTATCTGAAGATCCCGTCGCTGGAAAGTGCACAGTGGAGGCGTGTCTGTAAGGTGCTGAAGGTATTGGATGGGCCAACGCCGGTGTACGTGCGCGTGGCGGATACCGGCAAGCTGATGCGGACACCCTCCGACCTGTGGGTAACGCCGCATGCGGCGTTGATCGGGGAATTGGAACGCATTTTAGGCCGCGAAAATGTTGCTAAAATGTGCTGAAATGTTGCATATTTTTGAAAAAAGCGGTATTTTTGCTTGCTATTTTTGAAAACGGTGTATATAATAGTAACACTTGACTTGTCAAAAGGGAGAGCATAGAGAATGGCTATTAAAAAGATCGCTGTCTTGACCAGCGGCGGCGACGCACCCGGTATGAATGCTGCCGTGCGTGCGGTCGTACGTACGGCGTTGGGCAAGGGCGTGGAAGTATATGGAGTTTATCGCGGTTACAACGGCCTTATTCACGGCGATCTGGTACCGCTGAACCTTCGCAGCGTTTCGGATATCATCCATCGCGGGGGTACGGCACTGTATACGGCGCGCAGCCCGGAATTCTGCACCGAAGAGGGGATGCAGAAGGCGATGGATACGTGCGCGAAATATGGTATTGAGGGCTTGATCGTTGCCGGTGGCGACGGCTCGTTCCGCGGTGCGCAGGATCTGACCCGTCACGGCATCCCGTGTATCGGTTTGCCCTGCACCATTGATAACGATATCGCCTGCTGCGAGCAGACGATCGGTTATGACACGGCACTGAACACCTGTATGGGTATGATCGACAAACTGCGTGATACCTCGCAGTCCCACGACCGCTGCAGCGTGGTTGAGGTTATGGGCCGTCACGCCGGCTATCTGGCGCTGAATGTTGGTATTGCGGTGGGCGCTACCAGTATTCTGGTTCCGGAGGTGCCGTATGATTTCGACCGCGATATTCTCGCGCGTATGAAGAAAACACAGGCGACCGGCAAGAAGCACTTTATCATCATTGTTGCCGAGGGTATCGGTCACGTGGTGGAGATCGCTGAGCGTATTCAGAAGGAGACGGGCGTTGAGGCGCGTGCGACCATTCTCGGTCACGTACAGCGCGGCGGTGACCCGACGGTGCGCGACCGCGTGCTTGCCAGCCAAATGGGTAACTACGCTGTGGAGCTGCTCCTCAACGGTCAGAGCAATCGCGTCGTGACCATTCAGAACGATCGCCTGAAAGATTACGACATCGAAGAAGCGCTGCGGATGAAAAAGCCTTTTGATGTGGATTTGTTCCGTATCGCGCACGAGATTTCCATCTAAAAACTTTTTTGCAAAAGTGTATTGACTTTTTGCAAAAGTGCGGTATAATATATCGGTAAGAAAACGAAGCAGAGCGTTGCCCGCTCTCACCTGCAGATTTCGTTCTCGACAGGTCGATAGGATCTTCCAAACCGGTGGTAAGAATCGCGCGGGCAGTTTTTCTGCCCGCGTTTTTTATGCAGTACGAGGTGGAGGTGTTTCCCCATAGCAACAAAGGAAATACAGATCAACGAACAGATCCGCGACAGTGAACTGCGCATCATCGGTGAGGACGGCGCTCAGCTGGGCGTTATGTCCGCACAGGAGGCATTGGTCCTGGCGGAAGAAAAGGGTCTGGATTTGGTCAAGATCGCGCATACCGCTACGCCGCCGGTCTGCCGTATCATGGACTACGGTAAGTATCGGTTTGAGCAAGCGAAAAAGGAAAAGGAAGCACGGAAAAACCAAAGACAGGTCGAGACCAAGGAGATCCGTTTGTCGCTCAACATCGACGTAGCGGATTTCAACACCAAAGCAAAGCACGCCCTGCGCTTTTTGCAGGACGGCAATAAGGTGAAGGTCTCTATCCGGTTCCGCGGCCGCGAAATGGGTCATCCCGAGATCGGTCTTGACACCATGAAACGGTTTGCCGAGGCGTGCGCGGAGCTGGCAGCGGTGGAAAAGCCTGCCAAGATGGAAGGCCGTAACATGCTGATGTTCCTGGCACCCAAGACTGCAAAGTAAGTGTGAACAAATTAAGGAGGATATCGTTATGCCCAAAATCAAGACTCACAGCGGCGCCAAGAAGCGTTTCAAGCTGACCAAGACCGGAAAGGTCGTGCGCGCCCACGCCTACAAGTCCCACATTCTGAACAAGAAGACCACCAAGCGGAAGCGTAATCTCCGCAAGACTACTACCGCCGATGTGACCAATGTGGCTCAGGTCAAGCGCCTGATCCCCTACAAATAATCGAAAGTTCGGAAATGGAGGAACTGAAATATGGCTCGTATTAAAGGCGCAATGATGACGCGCAAAAGAAGAAAAAAGGTACTTAAGCTCGCAAAGGGCTACTTTGGTGCTAAGTCCAAGCTGTTCCGCACTGCGAAGCAGGCGGTCATGAAGTCCGGCCAGTACGCGTATGTCGGCCGCAAGCAGCGCAAGCGTGATTTCCGCCGTCTGTGGATCACCCGCATCTCGGCTGCGGCGAAGGCGAATGGCATGAACTATTCCACCTTTATGAACGGCTTGAAGAAGGCCAACATCACGCTCAACCGCAAGATGCTGGCGGAGCTGGCAGTTTCGGATGCCGCCGCGTTTGCGGGTCTGGCAGAAAAGGCCAAGGCTGCCTTAAATTAAGCTCGATTTGCGCCCGCCGGCATCGCCTGCGGGCGCTGTTGTCATTCATACGGACAGAAATGAGGACGTTTAACGTGGAGATCACCAGCCGGGATAATCGCCTGATAAAGGAATATCGCCGTCTGTCGGAGGAGGCCCGCTTTCGCCGTGAAAGCGGCCGCTTTGCGGTGGAGGGCGCGCGTCTGTGCGCCGATGCGGCGTTGACCGGTGTGACGATTCCTGCGGCGTTTCTCACGTCTCGCGCGCGGGAGCAGTATCCCGAATTGGTCGCGCCGCTCCTTGATGCGGCGCGGGTGGTGTACGACGTTCCCGAGTCGCTGTCGCAGCATTTGGCGGATACCAATTCGCCGCAGGGCGTGTTTTGCATTGCCGCCCTGCCGTCGCACCCGAAAACGGTGGAGGATCTACCTTCGGAGGGACGCTTTGCGGCGCTGGAGATGATCCAGGACCCCGGTAATCTCGGTACCATGATCCGTACCGCTGAAGCGTTCGGGTTGTCAGGACTCCTGCTGTCGGACGGCTGCTGCGATCCGTACAGCCCCAAGGTATTGCGCGCCAGTATGGGTGGCGTATTCCGTTTACCGCTGTACGCGGCGGGGGATCTGACACAGACGTTGCCGAGTCTTGCACAGCGTGGTTTTCGGCCGTCCGCCTGCGTGGTGGATGCGGCGGCGCAATCGGTGCAGACTGCGGGGCTTTGCGAATGCGCCGTCCCCGTGATCGGCAACGAGGGCAACGGCTTGCGGCCGGAGACGGTTGCTGCTTGCGCGCAGAGGATTACCATTCCGATGTCAGGCCGTGCCGAATCTCTCAACGCGTCGATGGCTGCCGGTATCATCTTTTGGGAGATGGTGCGAAAGGACGGGACGGCGCATGAGTGACGCACTGACGTGTTGGATCTGGGTACAGCGTGCCGTCGGTGCGGGCAGCTCGGACGTGCCGCGTTTGCTGGAAGCGTTTTCCACGGCAGAGGCGATCTACCGTGCCGATCGTGCCGCGCTGATGCGCGCCGGTATTCGCGGCCGGACACTGGAAGCCTTATGCCGCAAGGATCTGAAGGAGGCCGACAAGCAGCGGGAACGCTGTGCGCGGCTGGGATGGATGCTGACCCCGCAGGATGAACTGTATCCCGAATCGCTTCGGCATATTTATTCACCGCCGCTTGTGCTGTACGGCAAAGGCAGGCTTCCCGATTTCAGTGAGGCTGCCGTTCCTGCGATCGCGATGGTTGGCACGCGGGAGTGCACGACATACGGCATCCACGCTGCTGCGGCGTTGTCTGCCGGGCTTGCTGCCGCCGGTTGTCCAATCATCAGCGGCGGTGCACGCGGTATCGACCGTGCCGCGCACGAGGGTGCGTTGTATGCGGGCGGCAGTACCGTGATCCTGCAGGCGTGCGGTCTAGACGTCAACTATCCGTTTGTCAACCGCGATCTGCGTCGTCAGGTACTGGAAAACGGTGGTGCGATCCTGACGGAGTTTGCTCCCGGAACGATTGCTCATCGAGGTAATTTTCGCATTCGCAATCGCTTAATCAGCGGTTTGGCTCGCGGCGTATGCATTGTCGAAGCGCCCAGTGTCAGCGGCGCGCTTATTACTGCACGTGCCGCACGGGATCAAGGCAGAGATGTGTTTGTGGTCCCCGGCCGTGTTACCGACGAAGCGAGTGCCGGATCGAACGCGCTGATTCGCGAGGGGGCGGCCCTGGTGGCGTGTCCGTCGGATATTTTGTCCGAATATCCGCAGTATTTCAATCGCAAACTGACAGAGGACGCCGACCGTGGACAGGCGGCGTACTATGAATGGTTGGAGCAGGGCTCCAAGCAGACGCTAAAGGTGGCAGATGCCCCCGCAGAGATTGCGGTCGCCTCGGCACCTGCGGCGGAAGTGACGGGTGAGCCAAAGGCGTGTCCCGAAATTGTCAGCGATACGGCGCGTACCGTGTATGCGTGTATTATAACCGAAGAACTGGCCGCGGACGAGATCTGCGAGCGCGAAGGGTTGACACCCGGTGAGGTGTTTGCCGCGCTGACCGAACTGGAACTGTTCGGATGTGTAGAGAGCCGTCCCGGCAAACGATACATCGTCAGCCGAGACTGACGGAAAGAAAGGGTAACAGGTGAACGGCATGGCAACGTTGGTTATTGTGGAGTCTCCTGCAAAAGCCAAAACGATACAGAAATACCTGGGAGCCGGTTACGAGGTGGTTGCTTCAATGGGCCATATCCGTGACCTGCCCAAAAGCCTGCTGGGTGTGGATGTGAAGCACGATTTTAAGCCGCGGTATGTCGATATTGCCGGCAAATCGGCGCTGATCCGTCGGCTTAAGGAATTGGCGGCGCAGAGCAGCGGCGTTATTCTTGCAACCGACCCGGACCGTGAGGGTGAAGCGATCTCCTGGCATCTGGCACAGATGCTCAAGGTGGATCTGAACGATACAAACCGCGTGACCTTTAACGAGATCACAAAGAGCGGTGTGCAGCAGGGTATGAAAGCACCCCGTCGGGTGGATATGGACCTCGTCAACGCGCAGCAGGCGCGGCGTGTCCTTGATCGCCTGGTGGGGTATCAGCTCAGCCCGTTTTTGTGGAAAAAGATCCGCAAGGGTCTCTCTGCCGGCCGTGTGCAGTCGGCGGCGGTCAGCCTGGTGGTCGATCGTGAAAATGAGATCCGTGCGTTTGTGAGCGAAGAATATTGGACGGTGGATGCGCTGCTTTCGGCCGCCGGAGCGGATGCACCCTTCACCGCGCGTTTGTATAGCGCGGGAAAGGGTAAGTTGAAGATCCGCGACAAAGAGCAGGCGGATGCCGTATTGGCAGAGATCCGTCCGGAGGTCTTTACCGTGTCGTCGGTCAAGCGCGGCGTGCGGAAGGTATCGCCTGCACCGCCGTTCATCACCTCGACGATGCAGCAGGAAGCCAGCCGCAAGCTCGGTTTTTCCTCCAAGCGTACGATGAAGGCGGCCCAGGAGCTGTACGAAGGTGTCGAGCTGGGCGAGCTGGGTGCGATGGGTCTGATCACCTATATGCGTACCGATTCGCTTCGCATTTCGGAGGACGCCCGTCGTGAGGGTAACGAGTATATTCGCGCGCGTTACGGGGAGAAGTACTTGCCCGAAAAAGCGCGCTATTACAAATCACGCAAAGGCGCGCAGGATGCCCACGAAGCGATCCGTCCGTCGGTGCCGTCGCTGTCGCCCGACCGTGTTAAGCCGTTCCTGTCGAACGACCAGTATCGCTTGTACAAGCTGGTGTGGGAACGCTTTATTGCCAGCTTGATGGCGAACTGCGTACAGGACACCTGCCAAGCGGAGATCGCTGCCGGGAAATACGTGTTTAAGGCATCAGGCTATACGGTGCGCTTTGATGGTTATACCACGCTGTATGTGGAAAGCCGTGACGAAGAGGATGAGGCCGGCGGTGCACTGCCGCCGCTGACCGAGGGTCAGGTGCTGTCGCTGCGCGAGCTGCAGAGTGCGCAGCATTTTACCCAGCCGCCTGCACGGTATAATGAGGCCACGCTGATCAAGGCGATGGAGGAGAACGGTATCGGCCGTCCGTCCACCTATGCACCGACTATCAGCACCATTTTGACGCGTGAGTACATCGAGCGCGAAGGCAAATCGCTCAAGCCGACGGCGCTGGGCGAGGTGACGACGCAGCTGATGAAGGAGCAATTCCCCGAGGTCGTGGATACCGAGTTTACCGCTAATATGGAGCGACAGCTGGATGAGGTCGAATCGGGTGACTGTGACTGGGTACAGATGCTGCAGACCTTCTATAACGGTTTTGAAAAGACGTTGGCCAAAGCGGAGGAGCAGCTTTCCGGTGAACGTATCCCGGTGCCGGAAGAGGAAACGGAAGAGCTGTGCGACAAGTGCGGTCGCCGTATGGTCATCAAGAGCGGACGGTTCGGTAAGTTTTTGGCGTGCCCGGGGTATCCCGAGTGCAAAAATACCAAGCCGCTGGTCAACAAAACGTCCGGTGTCTGCCCCAAATGCGGCGGTGCGATCGTGGCGAAAAAATCCAAGCGCGGGCGCGTGTTTTACGGCTGCGAGAGCTATCCCAAATGCGATTTCGTGACGTGGAACGAGCCCACGGCGCAGGCCTGCCCCAACTGCGGAAAGACCTTATTCCGCAAGAAGGGTCGCGGTGCCGGTGTGGAGTGCCTTGCGGAGGGTTGCGGCTATGAAAAAGCCGGTCGGGGGAAATCCAATGAGTGAGTGCATCACCGTATTGGGTGGCGGTCTCGCGGGCTGTGAAGCCGCGTGGGCAATCGCTAATGCCGGTGTGGCGGTGACGCTGGTCGAAATGAAGCCGCACAAGTACACTCCGGCGCATCACGCGCCGCTGCTGGCAGAACTTGTGTGCTCCAATTCGCTGAAGGCGGCGCGTTTGGAAAGTGCCGCAGGATTGCTGAAAGAGGAAATGGCGCGGATGGGGTCGCTGTGTGTCGCCGTGGCGCGGAAATGTGCAGTTCCCGCAGGCGGTGCGCTTGCCGTTGACCGTGATCGCTTTTCCAAAGAGATCACACGGTGCATCACTGAGCATCCGCTGATTACGGTGGAGCACCGCGAGGTGACGGCGCTGCCTGAGGATGGCCTGACCGTGGTGGCGACCGGACCGCTGACCGCCGACGCGCTTGCCTCAGATATCGCGCGGGTGTTCGGTGACGGACTTAGTTTTTACGACGCAGCAGCACCTATCGTTACGGCGGAAAGTGTGGATATGTCGGTCGCGTTTCGCGCGTCGCGGTATGACCGCGAGGAAAGCGGCGCGGGGGATTACATCAACTGCCCGATGAACAAGGCTGAGTATGAAGCGTTCCACGAGGCGCTGGTTACCGCCGAGATCGCACAACTGCATGAGTTTGACAAGCCGAAGGTGTACGAGGGCTGTATGCCGATCGAGGTGTTAGCGCGCCGCGGCACGGATGCTATCCGCTTCGGCACGATGAAGCCGGTGGGGCTGCGCGACCCGCGTACGGGACACCGCCCGTGGGCAGTGCTACAGCTTCGGACAGAAAACGCCGACGGTACGTTGTATAATTTGGTAGGATTTCAGACAAACCTTAAATTTTCGGAGCAAAAACGGGTGTTTTCTACGATTCCCGGGCTTGAAAACGCAGAATTTGTTCGGTACGGTGTGATGCACCGCAACACCTTTTTGGATTCGCCGCGGCTGCTCACGCAGGATTTCCGTTGCAAGGCTCTGCCGCACCTGTTTTTTGCGGGGCAGATGACCGGCGTGGAAGGGTATATGGAGTCGGCGGCATCCGGCATCCTCGCCGGCAAGAACGCGGTGCGCGCCCTGCGTGACCAATCGCCGCTCCTACTGCCGTCCGAGACGATGATGGGCGCGCTGTCCGCACATATTTGTGACACATCCGTGAAGAATTTTCAGCCTATGGGGGCAAATTTCGGCGTACTGCCGCCGCTTGGCGAGCACATTCGTGACAAGCGGGAGCGCTATGCGGTGTTGGCTGCCCGCGCGCTGGATAAACTGGAGGAGGTTTTACGATGCGAGTGATCGTAGACGCTTACGGTGGCGATAATGCACCGTTGGAGATCATCAAAGGCGCCGTGCAGGCACGGGATACCTACGGCGTGGAGATCGTGCTGACGGGCGACGAGGAGGAGATCCGCCGCGTTGCCGCAGAGCATCAGCTGGCGCTGGACGGCGTGGAGATCGTGCATACGACGGATGTTATCGGTATGAACGATATTCCGAAATCTATTCTGCGCGAGCACAAGGATTGTTCGATGGCAGTGGGTCTGCGACTGCTCGCAGAGGGCGGCGGTGATGCGTTCGTCTCGGCGGGCAGCACCGGTGCACTGCTGATGGGCGGCACCTTTATCGTCAAGCGTATCAAGGGGATTTCCCGTGCAGCGCTGGCGGCGATCATGCCGGCCGGTAACCGCGAAAAGCCGTATATGCTGCTGGATTCCGGCGCGAATGCCGACTGCCGTCCCGATATGCTGATGCAGTTCGCACAGATGGGTAGCTTGTATATGACGCATCTGTTTAATAACGGCGAGCCCGCAACAGTCGGGTTGCTCAATGTCGGCACCGAGGAGCATAAGGGCGGCGATCTGCAGCATGAGACGTATGCGATGCTTAAGGACAGCGATCTGAATTTCATCGGCAACGTTGAGGCGCGTGACGTACCGGGCGGTGTAGCAGACGTGGTGGTTGCGGACGGATTTTCCGGCAACGTGTTGCTCAAGAGTATTGAGGGCTCGGTCAATATGGTGATGGGCTTTATCAAGGGTATTTTTTACGCGAATCTTATCACCAAGATCAGCGCGTTGCTCATCAAGCCGCGCCTGAACGGGCTGAAAAAGAAGATGTCTACCGCGGAGTACGGCGGTGCACCGTTGCTCGGTGTGGCAAAGCCGGTCATCAAGGCGCACGGCAACTCCAAAGCGCTGGCGATCCAGAACGCCATTCGCGTGGCGGCGGAGTTTGCCGAGGCGGGTGTGATCGAGAAGATCACTGCGCAGTTGCAGAAAGGGGAGACCACCGCGAATGGTGCTGCAGAAGCTGACGTATCTGCTGACTGATCGCTACGGCTGTGATGCCGAGGACATCACGATGGCGGCATCGTTGGATGACCTAAACATTACCGATGAAGAGCGGTGTGACCTGGCGGCGCTCCTGTGGGAGATGTACGTGCCGACAGCGTTGCCGGACGAGTTTCCGCCGTTTGACACGGTGGAGGATCTGGTAGGATTTATTGAAGACCAAATGGGGTGACGGATATGAAAGAGAGCACGCGCGTGATGATGGAGCGTATCGGGTATACCTTTCAGGAGCCGATGCTGCTGGAAAACGCACTGACACATTCCTCCTATGCCAACGAAGGTAACCGAGGCTTAAAAAGCAACGAGCGGTTGGAATTTTTGGGGGATTCGGTGCTGGGGTTCATCACCGCGGGTTATCTGTTCCGTCACGGTTCGGGGCAGGAGGGAGAACTGACCCGACTGCGGGCGTCGCTGGTGTGCGAAAAGGCGCTCAGTTCTTATGCTCGGAAGCTGGGGTTGGGGGACTGCCTGTTGCTGGGCCGCGGTGAGCTGCGCGGCGGCGGTACCGATCGTCCCTCCATTCTGGCGGATGCGTTTGAGGCTGTTATTGCCGCTATCTATTTGGACGGCGGCTTGGAGCCTGCCGAGGCGTTCATTCTGCCGTATATCAAAGAGGAATTGTCACAGCAGCGGCGGCCGCAGTTTAAGGACTACAAGACCGCCCTGCAGGAGATCGTGCAGCAAAACCCCGAGGAACAGCTCACCTATTTACTGGTGGGCGAGTCGGGGCCCGATCACAATAAGCAGTTCGCTGTGGAGGTGCATCTCAACTCCAACGTGATCGGCACCGGTCGGGGACGGAGTAAAAAAGAGGCTGAGCAGCAGGCAGCGCGTGAGGCGCTGAAGCTGATGGGCTATGACGGATAATCTGACGCGTGCCGTCAGACAGGAGACGTGACGATATGATTCTCAAATCTTTGGAAATTCAGGGCTTTAAGTCCTTTCCCGATAAGACGACGTTGTCGTTTGGCAGTGGGATCACCGCAGTGGTCGGTCCGAACGGCAGTGGTAAGTCCAACATCAGCGACGCGGTACGGTGGGTGCTAGGTGAACAGTCCAGCAAGACGCTGCGCGGCTCCAAGATGGAGGACGTCATTTTTAACGGCACCTCCCAGCGCAAGGCGGTGGGGTTTGCCGAGGTGTCGCTCATCATCGACAACCGCGGCCGCGTGCTGGATTTTGACGCAGACGACGTCAAGGTTACCCGTCGGTATTATCGGTCGGGTGAAAGTGAATATTTGCTGAACAATGCTACTGTGCGTCTAAAGGACGTTCAGCTGTTGTTTATGGATACGGGTCTCGGCAGAGACGGCTACTCCATCATTGGTCAGGGCCGTATCGATGATATCGTGGCATCGCGTTCCGACGAGCGCCGCGAGATCTTCGAGGAAGCCGCTGGTATCGCCAAATACCGCTACCGAAAAAACGAGGCGGAGCGTCGGTTGAAGTCGGCAGAGGAAAATCTGCTGCGTCTGCGCGACATCCTACAGGAACTGGAGGAGCGCGTCGGGCCGCTGAAGACCCAGTCGGAAAAAGCCAAGAAATATTTGGAATACGCGCAGGAAAAGAAAGGGCTTGAGATCGGTGTGTGGCTTAAGACCATTGACCGTTCCCGCGAGACGCTACGTGAGCTGGATTCGCGCCTGGAGCTGGCGCGTACACAGTACGACACCGCCGGCGAAGCGATGGATGAGACCGAGCGCGAGCTGGAAATGTTGGTCGAGGCGGCGCGTACGCTGGAGGCTGAGCTGGAATCACTGCGCGGTGAGGTGTCGCGCAAAGAGGAAGAAGCCGTCCGCTGTGACGGCAATGCCGATCTGGTACGTAACGATCGGGAGCATAACGAAGAGAACATTGCCCGCATCCGTGGCGAGAGTGAGCAGGCGGCGCTGGGTCATCAGCAGTTGGACGAAGCCGTTGCCGAGCGCGAAGCCGAGATCGCGGTGAAGCAGGAGCAGATCGCCGAGGCCGAGCGGCAGCAGGTCGCGTTGGCGGAGGAGTGGGAGACGCTGCTGCAGAGCAATGAAGAGGTCTCCGGCAAGATTGAGGAGCTGAACCGTCAGGCGGCTGCATATGCTGCGGAGCTGTCGGATATTCGCGTGCGTGCCGTGACCGGAGAATCATCACTGTCCGAGATCACGCTGCGTTTGTCGCAGCTTACCGCATCACTGGCCGGACAGACCGCCCAGCGTGAAGCACTGCGCAGCGAGTTGGATGCGCTGCATACCGATTCAGAGAAGCAGGCAGAGACCATCGCGCAGCTGCAGAACGCAGCGCGCGGTTATGAAATGCGGTTGGCGTCCCGCACCACCCGTCTGGAGACGGCGCGGCAGGAGGCGGATCGCTTGGCGCTGGACGTGGAAGAAAAACAGCGGCGTATCCATCTGCTGGAAGAAATGGAGCGCAATCTGGAGGGTTTCTCCCACAGCGTTCGTATCGTTGCCAAGCAGTCACAGCGCGGTGAGTTGCGTGGTGTGCGAGGCCCCGTATCCCGTCTTATTCAAACCGATGGTGACTATGCGCTGGCGATTGAGACTGCTCTCGGCGGTGCGGCACAGCACATCATCGTAGAGCGCGAGGAGGATGCCAAGCGCGGTATTGCGTATCTGAAGGATACGAAAAACGGCCGCGCCACCTTCTTACCGATCGCGTCGATCCGCGGTAACGTGCTGAAGGAAAAAGGACTTTCGGACGAGCCCGGTTTTGTGGGTATTGCCTCGGAACTGGTGCGTACCGATAAGGAATATGAAGAGATCGCAAGCTATCTGCTCGGTCGCGTGGCGGTAGCGGAGGATCTCGATTACGCCGTTGTGATTGCCCGTAAATACGGATATAAATTCCGCGTGGTAACGCTGGACGGTCAGGTCGTCAATGCCGGCGGCTCGCTGTCGGGCGGTTCCCACGTGAAGGAGGCGGGACTGCTGTCCCGCCGCAGTGAGATCGAAAAGCTGGAGGTTCAGCGCGGGAAGCTCGCCGAGAAGGAAGAACAGGCGCGCGAGGCGTTGAAGGGCTTGCAGCAGGAGGTCGCCGCGGTACAGGCGGAGTTGTCGGGTATTCAGGGCGAGCTGACCACTGCACAGGAGGACAGCATCCGTCTGGAAGGCGAGCTGACCCGCGTACAAGGTCTGCTGGATGCGTGTGTTGCCGCGGTGGAAGCGGAAACGCGTGAGATCAACGAGTTGAACACCCGCGCCGAGGAGTGCCGCCACAGTATGGCGGACGCGGAGGAACAGACCGCGGTTGTTATGCAGAAAAAAGACGCGCTCGAACAGGAACTGGCATCTCTGGACGGTGGTCGTCAGCAGTTGGCCGCCGAACGTGAACAGCTTGCCGAGCGTATGAGCGAGCAGAAGCTTGCCGTGGTCGGCTTCAACAAAGAGATCGAAGGGCTTCGTGCGGCGATCGCCGAGCTGCGTGCGCGGCAGGCGGATCAGGACGGTGCCCGTCAGCAGATGCAGGAGACCATCGCCCAGCTTGAGCAGCGCAGCGAGGAGTTGACGGCGCAGGAGGCGCTGCTGCGTGAGCAGGCAGAGCATCTCCGCGTGCAGGCACGCGAAACCGAGGGGCGTATGCAGACGTTGCAGCAGAAGCGGTTGGAGGATGAGGCGCGGCAGACCACGCTGCGCCAACAGAACCGCGGCAAGCTGGAGGAACGCGAGCTGATCGGCCGCGAGGTGGCGCGACTGGAAGAAAAGTGTGCTGCTGCCCAAAAGGAGACTGAGGATATTCTGCGCCGCTTGTACGAGGAATACGAGCTGACCCGCAGCGAAGCGGAGCAGCAGGCGGCGACGATCGAAGATATGGGCTTGGCGACCCGTCGCCTGACCGAGCTGAAAAATAAGATCCGCGCTCTCGGCAGTGTCAACGTGGACGCGATCGAGGAATACCGCGAGGTCAGCGAGCGGTATGAATTCCTGAATACACAGGTGCAGGACGTTGAGGTTTCACGCGAGGAGCTGCTGAAGTTGATCGGTGACCTGACGGTACAGATGCGCGAAATGTTTATCGAACGCTTCCGCCAGATCAACGTGCAGTTTGGTGAGGTGTTCCGTGACCTCTTTGGCGGCGGTAAGGCGGAGCTTGTGCTGACTGACCCGGATGACATTTTGAACTCCGGTATCGAAATGCACGCTCAGCCGCCCGGCAAGGTCATTTTGAATATGGACGCGCTCTCCGGTGGCGAGAAGGCGTTGGTAGCGACGGCGTTGCTGTTTGCCATTCTTAAAGTGACTCCGTCCCCGTTCTGTATGCTGGACGAGGTGGAGGCGGCGCTGGACGACGTCAACGTCGATCGCTACGCGCAGTATCTGCGCCGTATGTGCGAAAAAACGCAGTTTATCGTCATCACGCACCGCCGCGGTACGATGGAGGAAGCAGATGTACTGTATGGCGTGACGATGCAGGAGCAGGGCATTTCGAAGCTGCTAGAGCTGCGCGCCAGCGAGGTGGAGGCTAGGCTGGGTATCAGCGGCAACACCCCTTGATGAAAGGAGACCGTTATGGGCTTTTTCAGTAAGATCGGAGAAGGACTTCGCAAGACCCGCGAGTCGCTTATGGGTACCGTCAACAGTATGCTGCGCGCGTTTACCCGTATCGACGAGGACTTGTTTGAGGAACTGGAGGAAATACTTATCACCGGCGACGTAGGCGTTGCTACCGCACAGGCGGTGTGTGATCGCTTGCGCGAGATGGTAAAGGAACGCGGCATCACTGATCCATTGGAGATCCGTGGGTTACTGCGCGAGACCGTAGCGGAGATGCTCCGTGGCGGGCAGGAGCTAACGCTTACCACCAAGCCGTCGGTGATTCTGGTCATCGGTGTCAACGGCGTGGGCAAGACTACCACCATCGGCAAGATGGCGGCGCAGCTCAAAGCCGGGGGCAAGCAGGTGATATTGGGTGCAGCGGATACCTTCCGGGCCGCCGCCATTGAACAGCTGGAGATCTGGGCACAGCGCGCCGGAGTGGATATTATCCGCCACGGGCAGGGAGCCGATCCGGCGGCAGTGGTGTTCGACACCTTGTCGGCGGCGAAGGCGCGCGGTGCGGATGTCGTTATTTGCGACACCGCCGGTCGGTTGCACAACAAAAAGAATCTGATGGATGAACTGCACAAGATCCGCCGCATCATTGACCGCGAGGTGCCGGACGCCGACGTGGAGGTGTTGCTGGTGGTGGATGCTACCACCGGGCAAAACGCTGTTAATCAGGCGCGCGAGTTCCGTCAGGTGGCGGGCATCACCGGTATCGTGCTGACCAAGCTGGACGGCACGGCGCGCGGCGGTGTGGTGCTGACCATCCGCGAGGAGCTGGAGGTTCCGGTGAAGTTCATTGGTGTGGGCGAGGGGATCGACGATCTGCAACCGTTTGACGCCGAGGCGTTTGCCGACGGATTGTTTGGAGAGTGAGAGGTATGCGCTACGTCATTGCGACACACAATAAAGATAAATTGAAAGAGCTGTCCCGCATCTTGGAGCCGCTTGGTATTGAAGCGGTTACCGACCGTGATCTTGGACTGGTGCTTCCCGAGGTGGAGGAGACCGGCACGACCTTTGCGGAAAACGCCTACCTAAAAGCGGCATCGGCGTGTGAGTTTACCGGTTTGCCCGCGATCGCGGACGATTCGGGTATTGCGGTGGATGCGCTGAACGGCGGTCCCGGCATTTATTCTGCACGCTATGGCGGCCCGGAGGCGACCGACAAGGATCGCAATGCCAAACTGCTCGGCGAGCTGGAGGGCATACCCGCCGAACGGCGCGGTGCACACTATGCTTGTGCGGTGTGCTGCGTGTTCCCGGACGGCAGCGAGCCGCTGACCGCAGAAGGAAAACTATACGGTGTTATCGGCACGGAGGAGCGCGGTGAGCGCGGTTTTGGATACGATCCGCTATTTATTGTGGCACCCGGTATTCCCGGTGCCGGCAAAACGGTCGCGGAGCTGTCCGAGGAAGAAAAGGACGCGATCAGTCATCGCGGCAACGCGCTGCGTGTGTTCCGCGAGGCATTACAGAAAAGGATAGGATGACGAGTATGACGAGTAAGCAGCGCGCGTATCTGCGCGGTTTGGCCAATACGCTGGAGCCGATCGTTCACGTCGGCAAGGGCGGCATGGCGGATACCATTGTTAAGCAGGCGGAGGATGCACTCACCGCCCGTGAGCTGATCAAGGGCAAGGTGCTGGAAACGGCGCCCGAAACTGCCCGTGAAGCCGCCGAGGCTCTTGCCGCCGCGACTAACGCGGCGGTGGTGCAGGTGATCGGTCGCACGTTTGTGCTGTACCGTCCCGCGCCGGAAGAGCCGAAGATCGTGCTGCCCCGTGCTGCCCGATGAGCGCAAAACAAGGGCAGAGGATTGCCCTGTTCGGTGGCACCTTCGATCCGATCCATAACGGGCACATCGTGCTGGCACGGGAACTGGCGGCGCGCCTCGCGCTGGATCGGGTACTCATTATGCCCACCTTCGTGCCGCCGCATAAGATCAAAACCGAAATGGCTTCGGCGGTCGATCGGTTGGAGATGTGTCGCTTTGCCTGCGCACCATACCCCGAGCTGATGGTGTCGGATCTGGAGATCAACCGCCGCGGCGCGAGCTTTACGGTGCTGACGCTGGAGCAGCTACACCGCAGCTATCCCGACGCGGAGCTGTTTTTGTTCGTGGGGGCGGATATGTTTCTGACGCTGGCGAGCTGGTACCGCTTTGCGGACATTGCGAAGCTGGCGACGCTGTGCGCGGTGCCGCGCGATGACGTTTCCGCGGCGGATCTGCGCGCCTATGCGGCAACGTTGGAGGCGCAAGGAGCGCGTTGTGTGATCGAGAGTATGGAGACGCCGCGCATTTCTTCGACAGAAATCCGGGCAAAAGCGCGTGCGGGAGAGTCACTGGACGGTTTGGTGCCTGCGGAGGTGGCAGCGTATATAGCGGCACATCAGGTCTATGCCGAGCGTCGTGAATACCGCGACATCGAGGAGCAATATTGCGATATTTTGCGCGGGCGACTGACGCCGAAGCGCTATCGCCATTCGCTGGCGGTGGCGGAGCAGGCGGAGCATCTGGCGCGTAAATACGGTGTCGACCCCCAAAAAGCGCGTACGGCAGGTCTACTGCACGATATTTTGAAGGATACAGACGGGGATTCCCAGTTGCAAATCTTCAAGGACTTTGGTATACTGTTAGATGCTGTGGAGCAGCAAGCGCCGAAATTGTGGCACGCCCACGCCGGCGCCGTATTTCTGGAGCATATTTTGGGTATCACCGACCCCGACATTTTGCTCCCCATTCGCTATCACACCACCGGTCGCGCCGGAATGAGCGGGCTGGAAGTGGTGCTGTATCTGGCGGATTTCACCTCGGCGGATCGGGATTATCCCGATGTGGACGTGATGCGGGAGTTGACCGAGCGCAATGTTGATGAAGCGATGCGCTATGCACTCAAATACACCATTGATGATCTGAACGAGCGGGGGATGCCGGTGCATCCGGACACGCTCGCCTGCTATAAAGAATACTGTGAAAGGGACGGTGGCGCACATGGCTAAGGATACCCGCAAGAAGAAAACGACGGCCAAAAAGAAGAATGTCAAGGCGAAGTATATTCTGTTGATCTCGGTAGCTGTGTTTTTGGTTCTGCTGACGGTGTTCATTGTCATTATGGTCAAGAATTACAACAACCGTGAGCAGGAAAAGGATCTGCGCCAATCCACCGTCAATCAGCTTGTGACAACACCCGAAGCATTGCAGGGCAAGGTCGCGTACTATGTGCTTGGCTTGCTGGGCGAGGATACCGAGAAGGGCGCGATGGAGCACCTGTCGCTGGTGTGCTACGATAAAGTCAAGAAGACGCTGAACGTGCTGGAGATCCCGCAGGATACCTATCTGGGTAAGGATAC
>JAGBFF010000004.1 GCA_017936615.1 Clostridia bacterium
GACGGTTCCCCCGCACACACCCCCTCCCTCCGAGAAGGGATCAGAGGATGCTTTTCCAGGTCTTTTCGTCGGGATGCGGAATCACTGCGCTATCCAAGAACATACCGTTTTCGCCGGCACCTGCCTGGGCGCGGTCGATCGCCGCCTGCACCGCGGCGATACCGCCGGTGAGCAGCAGATACGATTTACCACACATGCCGCGCGCCAAACGCAGCTCAATCAGCTCGATCAGCGCGGTCTTGGCGGCGATATCCGCCGCGACGATGGCAGCGGAGGAAGAAAAGGTCTCGAGTACACCGAGCGCCTCAGGATCACCGACATCGGCGGTGCCGTACAGCGCGGTAAAGATCGACTCGTGCGGAGCACCCAGCACGAAGCTGTCGATGAGCGGTTCGGGATCGTGCGCCGCTGCGGCGTCTACCGCCGCACGGACGGCCGACAGCTCACCGCTGACCAGCACAAGATATTTACCGGGGCAGACCGTGGTGGCTTCAATAATGTCGATCTCGGCGGTCTTGACCATACGGTCAGCGGCACGCATACCGGACGACACGGTCTTGTATTCGACCATACCGATGGCTTTGTTCACGGCTTACCCCTCCTTTACGTTGATAGTAATCACGCGGTCAGTTACACTCTCGATCACACCGTTCAGCGGTGCGTGGATCGCAACGCTGAGTGCGTTTTCCGCCGCAGCGGCGATACACTGACCCGCACTGACGCTGTCGCCGACGGCGACAGTCGGCACGGCCGGTGCGCCGATATGCTGCGACAGCAACAGACGAAGCTGGGTCGGCTGCAGGCTCTCCTCCGAAAGCGGCGCCGGTTTGTTGTACTGCACGAGTCCCAGGCGCGCCATCAGGCGGCGCATCGGGACACGGCGGTAGGAGCGCGCCTCGCTGACGGGAGCAAGCTCCGCATCCGTCGGGGGACGTACCCCCTGCTGACGCAGGCTGTTTTTACACGCCGTCAGCAGCATACGGGGCGAGAGTCCCTGACCGCAAGAATACATTTCGCACAGACCACAGCCGGTGCAGAATGCGGAATTGACATACGGCGTGACGTCGTTGGTAACACCGTTGGACGCCACCAGCATAAAGCGGCTCGGCTCGATCGGGTGACCCAGCAGATGGCGCGGGCACAGGTCGGTGCAATAATGGCACTGACAGCACGCTGCCATCGCACGCTTCATATCGAGAAACGGCTTGGCGCGCTTTTTCTGCACGATCACGTGGCTCTCCGGCAGCACCAGCACCGCGTTAGTGGTCTTGGTGACCGGCTCGACGGGGCTGCCGAGACGACCCATCATCGGGCCGCCGAACACGTAGGCGGGGTGGTCGGTGGTGACACCACCCGCCGCTTCGATCAGCAGGCTGATCGGCGTGCCGAGCGGCACGCGCAGCGTGGTCGGATGAGCAACCTCACCCGCGACGGTGACGAACTTGTGGGTCAGCGCGCCGCCCGACAGCAGGCGCGACATATTGTACACCGTCTCGACATTGAACACGGTGACACCCACCGAGATGGGCAGAGCGCCCGGGGCGACCACGCGGCCGGTGGCCTCGTAGATCAGTACCACCTCGTCACCGGCGGGATAGACCTCCGGCAACGGGCAGAGCGTCATATTTGGAAAGGTGTCGATCAACGGCATCACCGCGTCGATCGTGCGCTTGTACGAGCGCTTGACCGCGATGATGACCGAGGTGGCACCTACGGTTTTCGCAACCAGGTTCAACGTGCCGAGAATGTCCGCCGCGTAACGCTCCAACACCTGACGGTGCAGCTTGAGCAGCGGCTCGCATTCCGCGCAGTTGAGAATGAGTGTGTCGGCTTTGGTATCCAGCTTGGCGTAGGACGGGAAGCCCGCGCCGCCGGCACCGACGACACCGCCGTCTCGCAGGACGGACTTCAGTTCATCGAGGGTCATGGTCCATCACTCCGGCAAGACCGATGCCGCTGTCCACGATACCGACGATGGCGGCATCCACCGGCGAATCGGTCATATTGCAGCCGATGCGCGCGGCACTGCCGGTGGCGACCAGAACGATCTCCCCGATACCGGCGCCAACGTTGTCGATCGCGACGATCTTATTCGTGGCGTCGCCCAGCTCAGACAAAGGCTCCACCACCATGAATTTGCTGCCAATGAGGTTTTCGTTTTTGCGGGTGGACACGATGCTGCCCACCACTTTACCGACGATCATTGTCTGTTCCTCCTGTTACACATAGTACCCGCCCGGATCCGGCTGACGGGCGCTCTGCCCGTCAGCCAAGTACCGGTCTCGGATTACTTCAGCGAGGGCAGGATCTTCTCCACGTCTGCGTGCGGACGCGGGATGACGTGAGTGGCGACGAGCTCGCCCAGCTTGGATGCCGAAGAAGCGCCGGCGTCGACAGCAGCTTTCACAGCGCCGACATCACCGCGCACCATGACGGACACCAAACCGGAACCGATCTTCTCGGTGCCGATGAGTTCCACGTTCGCGGCCTTGACCATCGAGTCAGCGGCTTCGATCGCGGCGACCAGACCTCTGGTCTCGACCATACCTAATGCTTCCAGTGCCATTGTGATATCCTCCTTATGGTTAAATGACTATTGGGTGACTTATTTCAGAACCGGCAGGATCTTCTCCACATCCGCATGCGGACGCGGAATGACGTGCGTGGCGACGAGCTCGCCCAGCTTGGATGCAGACGACGAACCGGCGTCCACAGCCGCCTTGACAGCGCCGACATCGCCGCGGACCATCACGGAGACGAGTCCGGAGCCGATCTTTTCGGTGCCGATCAGGGTGACGTTGGCGGCCTTGACCATCGCATCAGCCGCTTCGATTGCCGCGACCAAGCCACGGGTCTCAACCATGCCCAGTGCTTCCAGTGCCATTTTCTTTACCTCCTTTACCGGTGTGGGGTCTACTGTTTCAGCGGTTTCCACCGCGGGGGTGCTGATGATTTCTTCTGCCATTGGTTATTCCCTACCTTTCGTCAGGCGGGAGGCGCTCAGCTCCACCATCCGCTGCGTTTCCGCGTGCGGGTTGGCGATGACGGCGTACGACGCAGGCTTTTTGATGGCGCCTGCCACGGCGTTCTCCACCGCGGCGGTCACCGCCGACACGTCGCCCTGCACGATGATCGTGACCAGACGGCCGCCGAGCTTACGCTCCCAGGTGACAAATTCCACATTGGCGGATTTACACATGATATCCAGACAGTCGATCCCGGCGGTGACACCGGTGACCTCTACCAGACCCAATGCTTTCATAACGGACTCTCCTTGAGCTTAAAACTTACAGCTTCGGCAGGATCTTCTCCACATCGGCGTGGGGACGCGGAATGACGTGGACAGCGACCAGCTCGCCCAGCTTGGAAGCGGACGAAGAACCGGCCTCCACAGCCGCCTTAACAGCGCCGACGTCGCCGCGCACCATGACGGACACCAAGCCGGAGCCGATCTTTTCGGTGCCGATCAGGGTGACCTCAGCCGCCTTGACCATCGCATCCGCCGCTTCGATCGCAGCCGTCAGGCCGCGGGTTTCTACCATACCCAGAGCTTCTTTAGACATAACATTCATCCTCCTGCATTATGTTAATTTTTATCAAACGCGTTGAGTTTGAGCATCGGCTCGGTGTCTTCCTCGGTGCTGGTGAGAATGTGGGTGGACACCACACCGGTCAGACGGCTTGCCGCTTCCACAGCCGCTTCGACCGCTGCCTCCACGTTGGTGACCGTGCCGCGAAATTTGACGGCAACGATCAGCGGTACAGGCATCGAATCGGCGTTGGCGGGCTTGTTTTTGTCGAAGTTTTCTACGGTGACATCAGCGGCCTTGCAGCCGGCGTCACACGCGACGAACGCGGTGACCAGTCCGTAGACCTCGACGATTCCGCAGGCGTTACGCATACGCTGTCACCTCATCGATTGACGATGGCGATCTTCAGACCTTCCATCTTCAGGTTGGTCGCCAGCGCCTCGTTGATCTGCTCCAGCGGATACTTGTGGGTGATCAGCTTCTCGATCGGGAGGCCGATGCCCTTCGCGCGCTTGAGGAAATCGAAGGTGGTGGCGTAATCACGCAGGGTGTACACCCAGGAGCCGACCGTGGTGATCTCCTTCGAGCAGATGTCGAAGTGGGGGTTGATGGTGGCGTCGCCGCCGTTGATGAAGAAGCCCAGCTCGCACAAGCCGCCGCCGTTGCGGATGAACTTGTAGATGTTGCTGTGGGCCACCGGAGAACCGGTGCACTGGAACGCGAAGTCGGCGAGATAACCGCCGAACGCCGCCTGCACACCGCCTGCCAGCGCTTCAATGCCCTTGAAATCCTTGAAGTTGACCGTGGCGGTCGCGCCCATTTCACGGGCGAACGCCAAACGCTTGGCTTCGCCGTCCACGGCAACGATGTTCTCAATACCCATCGTACGCAGCACCGCGATGCAGATCAGACCGATGGGGCCGCAGCCCTGCACCACCACGCGGCTGTTAAACCGCAGGATGCCGGTCGTCTTGGCGCGTTCCACCGCGTGGATCAGCACCGCGCAGGGCTCGATCAGGATGCGGGAATCCAGATCCAGATCGCTGACGTTAAACACCGTCGAGCCGCCGCGCACCAGAATGTAGTCGCTGAACCAGCCGTTAAGATGAACGTCATCGTCCGGCAGCAGGCCGTACACGTCGGCGCCGCCGACGTTCTGCTTATTCAGGTCGTACATCGTAATATCGGGATTGTCTTTGAAGATCATGCAGGTGACGACCTTGTCGCCTACCGCCAGCGGCTTGCCGGCGCTGTCCTTCTTGACGTTTTTACCCATCTTGACGATCTCGCCCGTGCCCTCGTGACCGAGTGCCACGGGAATCAGACCGAAGGGATCGCGCTTGAACTCGTGCGCGTCGGTGCCGCAGACACCGCAGCCCTCGACCTTGACGAGAATGTCGTCATCGCCCACCGCGGGCATGGGGTATTCTTTGATCTCGAACTTTTCGAGGCTCGTCAGCATCGCCACCTTGGCGGTCGACGGGATGTTGCCCGACGCTTTGGGGGCGCTGCCGCCGGTGGGAGTCTTCATGCCCTCCAGCACCTGACGGACGATCTCCTCGATGTTACGGGAGTTGATATCCATTATCGTGTACCTCCGCTTTCAAATATGTGCTTGCCGTACGCGGCAAGGGCGGTATCTTGTTCCTCACTGCCGCCGCTGACGCCCAGTCCGCCCACGATGGTCTCCCCCACCTTCAGCGGTTCGCCGCCGCCGAAGATGACGATCTTGCCGTCGTTGGTAAACTGGATGCCGTACAGCGAGCCGCCCGGCTGTGCCAGGGGCTTCAGCTCGGATGTGGACATTTTGAGCGCCGTCACGGTGAATGCCTTGTTGACGGCGATGTCGTAGCTGGCGATGTAGGCGTCGTCCATACATTCGACCAGGATCGGCCGGCCGGCGCGGTCCGCGACCGCGACCACCGCCTTTACGCCGAGGCGTGCCGCCTCCGCCCGAACCTGCTCGGACAGGCGGCGTGCCGTCTCCAACGTGAGGTTACCGGTCACCTGACGGACGACGGCATCCACGACAGCGCGCAATGCCTTTTCGTCCATACCGTTCACCACTTACTTACCCAGCTTCTCCAGCACCAGACGGGTGATCTCCGCGACCATATCGTCGTTGGAGCCGCTGCCGGTGCAGACGTTCTCGCAGGTGTTGGTGCGGCAGCCGTGGCAGCTGGGCTTGCCGTTCTTGGCGTTTATGCACATATCGGCCGGGTGCTTACCCTTGAGGCCGTACTGAGCGCGCATACCGTACAGGCGCTTGACCTGTTCGTCGCTGAGCTCCTGCGGGCCGCCCAACAGGTTGGAGATGAACAGCAGCTGAGCGTAGAACTCAACCGACTCCATCTTGTGGTACGCACCGAGCAGGCTGTCCGCATAAGTCAGCGCACCGTGGTTTTCCAAGAGCACCGCGTCAAAATACTGCAGGTACTTGGACACCGCATCCGGGATCTCCTCGGTGGAGGGGGTGCCGTACTCCGCGATCGGCACGCAGCCGAGGCCCAGCACCGCTTCGGGCATGATGGGCTGGCTCAGCGGGATGCCCGCGATGGCGAAGCCGGTAGCGTACATCGGGTGTGCGTGAACGACCGACTGCACGTCGGGACGCTCCTTGTACACGCGCATGTGCATCTTGATCTCGGAGGAGGGCTTGAAGCCGGGGTTGGCCTCCAGCACCTTGCCGTTCGCGTCCACCTTGCAGATGAACTCGGGGGTCATGAAGCCCTTGCTGACACCCGTGGGGGTGCAGAGGAACTCGTTGTCACTGATCTTGACGGAGATGTTACCGTCGTTCGCGGCGACCATACCCTTGTTGTAGATGCGGCGGCCGATCTCGCAGATCTCTTTTTTGATAGCGTACTCGTTTACCATTACTACCGACTCCTTTTGTCATGTATTGGATTTGGATTTTCTTTGTTTCCTACTGTTCTGAGTCTATCTTATCACGGTTTTTCGGATAAGTCAACACTGAATTTGTTGTTTTTCTTTGTTTTTGTGGATTTTTTGTTGTTTTTATTTGGTTTTGAGGTGGGAAACCAACTGATCTACACCCTCGCCCGTGTGGGAGTTGACGTGAAACACGGTTTTGCACCCCGAAAGGCGCAGCCAATTCTCGGCGCGGGCGGGGTCAGCCTTGTCGATCTTGGTGACGATGCCGACCACCTCACGGTTGACCAGACAGGTGATGTTGGGCGGATAGAGCGAATACTCATCGTCCGCCGCGAGCAGCAGCCCCACCACGTCGGCTTCGTAGGCGTACAGCGCCAGTGCGCAACCGAGATCGTGGTTTTCGAGGTACTCGCCCGGGGTGTCGATCAGCAGATCGTCGTAGGCGATGGATTGAGTCTTGCGGTAGGTGACCCTCTCCCCTCGCAGCGCCTGCGTCAGTGTGGTCTTGCCGCAGCCGCTGCGGCCGATCAGCAACAACCGTTTCATCAGGTGCGGGTGACCGGGCATACCGCGAAGCCCAGCTTTTCCACGGCGTAGTCGGTGATCGCTTTGAGCGAGGCTTCCACCTGCGACACCGTGCCGGTCACGATGACCGTGCCGCTGAAGCGATCCACAAAGCCGAGCTCGACGCCCGAGGATTTCAGCGCGATGTCACCGGCGATGATGGCGGTCTCGCTGGGGCTGACCGTCAGAATACCGATCGCGCCCGCGTGCTCCACCGCCGGATCAAGGCCCAGCTTGCGGTACAGGATGTCGTCCGGGTTGGCGATGATGTGCGCCAGCGTGATCTGCTTACCGGGGACGAGCTCCTGTATGATGCGTGTTTTATTTTCGTAGTCCATAGGTCAACCTCCCAGATGTGCGGTCAGTCCCTTGGATTCGACCACGCGCAGCAGACGCTGCATTTGTTCCGCCGAGGGCGGGGTGATCTCTTCCAGTGTGTAGGGGCGGCCGAGACCGGTGTATTTGTCCCGCCCCATCCGATGATACGGCAGCAGGTGCAGCTCGCGCACGTTCGGCAACGACGCCGCAAAGGCGGCGATGTCCCCGATCTCCGCCTCCGTATCGTTGAAGGTGGGGATCACCGGCACGCGGATAATGAGGTGATCGGCGTGCTCCGCGATGTGCCGTGCGTTGTGCAGGATGCGTTCGTTGGGACGGGTGGTGAATTGCTCGTGCTTGCGGCTGTCCATATGCTTGATGTCCATCAGCACATGGTCTAAAAGCGGCAAAAAGCGGTCGATCACGTCGAGCTCAGCAAAGCCGGTGGTCTCGATGGCGGTATTGACACCGTTTTTGAGACACATCGCCAGCAACGCGGTGGCAAAGTCCGGCTGACCGAGCGACTCGCCGCCCGACAGCGTGACACCGCCACCGGAGCGGCTGTAATAGGGGCGGTCACGCAGGACCTCCGCCAGTACCTCCCCCACCGTGACGTCCCGACCCACCGTGCGGGTCTTGCCGCCTTGGGTCATCTGCTGGATCTCGTACGATTGCGATTCGGGATTACAGCACCAGCGGCAGCGCAAGGGACAGCCCTTGAGAAACACCAGCGTGCGGATACCGGGACCGTCGTGCGTGGAGAACCGCTGAATGTCAAAGATGCGTCCTTGAACGGACAGCAAACGGTCACTCATCAGAAGCCTCCCTGCTCGGTGCGGTTGATGATGTCATCCTGCAGCGAGCGCGACAGCGTGGTAAACAGAGCGCTGTAGCCCGCGACACGCACCACCAGCGACTTGTAGTTTTCAGGGTGGAGCTGGGCGTCACGCAGCGTCTCGCGGCTGACGACGTTGAACTGCATGTGGCTGCCCTTCTGATCGAAGTAGCCGCGCACCAGCGCTACGAAGCTCTCCAAGCCGTGACGGCCGGCGAGGGCGCTGGGATGGAATTTCATATTAAAGAGCGTGCCGTTGGAGGCGATGAAATGGTCGAGGCGGGAGACGGAGTTCGCCGCCGCCGTGGGGCCTTTGACATCGCGGCCCGCCGCCGGTGAAACGCCATCCGCCACGGGAGTGTACGCCAGACGGCCGTCGGGGGTGGCGCCGGTCTGCGCGCCGAGCGGCACGTTCGCCGACACGGGATACAGACCCGCCTGATACATACCGCCGCGCGGGTTGCGGTAGTTCGGCAACGGACGCGTGTAGGTGTACGCCACGTCGCGGGCAAAAGCGTCGACCTCGGGGATATCGTTGCCGAACTTTGGCAGCGCCTCGATGCGGTCGAGCAACTGCTGATACCGCTGCTTCTGCGCGTCGGTACAAGGATTCTTGACCACCGTTTCAAAGATGGCGCGGATGTCATCGACGTTCAACATCTTACCTGATTTAATGAGCTCCTCCGCCACCTGCTTCGTGAGCTGCTCGGCGTGGCGGGCGTCCATATCCTTGCCGAAGTTGTCGCGCAGGGCGTCGCGGTATTCCGCCATCGTGAAGGCGTGTTCGTCAAACACCAGGGTACGCACGGCGCTGAGTGAGTCCGCCATGTTGGCGATGCCGAAGCCCTGCGGGCCGGTGAAGTTGTAGATCGCACCGCCCTCCTGCATGCTCTTGCCGCGACCGATGCAATCCTCCACCATGCAGGACTGGAACGGCAGCGGACAACGCTCGGCGTGGGCGCGGTCGATCGCGTTGTCGGCGTTGACCATCAGCTCGATGAAATATACCATCTGCTTCTTGTAAGCATCGTAAAATTCGTCAAAGGTCTTCATATCGGTGACGTCGCCGGTGCGGGGGCCGATCTGTACGCCCTTGTCCACACCGTTTGAGAACACCAGCTCCAGCGGACGGCACATATTGAAGAACGCGGCGTCGTGCCAGCCGTCGGTCTTACCGGGGGTCTGGGGCTCGACGCAGCCGATGATGTTGTAGTTGCGGGCATCCTCCAACGTCAGACCGCGGCTCTGCAGCGAGGGGATGATGACTTCGTCGTTGTAGTACGCCGGCAGACCGACACCCGTGCGGGTGACCTCGGCGGCACGGATCATAAACTCGTGCGGCGTGCCGTTCCAGACGCGCACCGAGAAGGACGGCATCGGCAGATGAACGTGGATGGTCGCGTTCATACACATAAACGCCATGTCGTTGGTGGCGTCGCGGCCCTCCTTGTCCTGACCGCCGACGATGAGGTTCTGGAACAGGCTGTAGCCGGCAAAGCCCTCGGCGGAGGCGGCATCGCGCACCTTGTTCAGGTCGTTGAACTTGACCCAGATGCAATCCACCAGTTCCTGCGCCTGTTCGCGGCTGATGATGCCACGGTCGAGGTCCGCTTTAAAATAAGGATACATATACTGATCGAAGCGGCCGGGTGAGATGGAGTGACCGCTGGATTCGATCTGCAGCAGCATCTGGATGAACCAGAAGGACTGGCAGGCTTCCCAGAAGGTACGCGCGCCCTCGCCCGGGACACGGGCGCAGTGCTCGGCAATGGCGAGCAGCTCGTCACGGCGGGTCGCATCGGCACAGGCGTCTGCCTGCTCACGCGCCAGCGCCGCGTAGCGGCCGGCGTAGGCGATGACCGCCTTGCAGGAGATGATGACTGCTTCGAGGAACGCGTGGCGGGAGGCGTAGTCGGCGTCCGACACATGCAGGCTTGCCATGGCGTCCTCGGCCTCTTTGATGATCGCGCGGTAGCCGTTTTTCAGGATCTTACCGTAGTCCACCGTGACGTGGCCGATACCGTTGTAGAAGTAGTTGCCGGGAGTGAAGATGTTGTGCTCCATCGCGAGCTTGGTCTCGGGCGCCATGTAGGCGGTCGCCAGCTCGCTGGTGGTCTTGCCCTTCCAGTAGGGGTAGACCTTGCGGAGCGTGGCCTTCGTCTCCTCCGAAATGTAGAACGGGTCGGCGGAACGGGTCTCAACGGTGTCAAACTCCGCTTCGAGCCACTCATACGAGTACTCGGGGAACACCTGACAGCCGCGGGGTGCCTTGGTCGCACTGCCAACTACCAATTCGCCGGGACGAATGGTGATCGGAATATTCTCCAGAATGTGAGCAAACGCCTTGGCACGGCGCAGCGAGATCGGCTCGCCCTCCGTCTGCTTGTACGATTCGGTAAGCAGCACGGCGCGATCCGCCTCGATCTCGGGCATCTTCTCAAACAGATGCGCGATCAGAGCCGGAATACGTTCGCTTCTCGGAATATCGGCGGTATAATAAGACGACATAGGACAGTCCTCCTTTTTCACTGTCTCCAGTGTATACCAAAACCACACCGTTGTCAATACAAAACAAAGAAAAAACAGAAAAAATAACACAAACCCACGCGCAAAACACAGATTTTGGCGTGGGTTCGGTGTGGGATTTGCAGAAAATGTGGGGTTTTGTTGTGGGTTTTGCGGAGTGGTGTGTGGTAGGCGGGTTTGTGGTTGTGCGGGCGGGCACAGGGACCCGTCCCCCGGAAAGACGTGGGGTGGGCGTGTAGGGGCGACCATGGGTCGTCCGTGTGCGATCTTGGACAACCCCTCCGTCTTTTTGCTTCGCAAAAATCCACCTCCCCTCGCAAGGGGAGGCAGAGGGGTGCTGGCAACATAGGGCTATGCCGGGGGAGTTTTCACCCTTTCCGCTCTCCTTCATAGAATGACCCAGGGAAGCCGTTGCTTTCCCATTCGGCATGGAACGGAGGTACGAAGTAA
>JAGBFF010000041.1 GCA_017936615.1 Clostridia bacterium
AAGGCGTTCGCCGACGTGGACGCTTTCCCGCTTTGCATCAAGTCCAAGGACGTCGATGAGATCGTCCGTACCATTTACCTGCTGTCCGGTTCCTTCGGCGGTATCAACCTGGAGGACATTTCCGCACCTCGCTGCTTTGAGATCGAGCAGAAGCTGAAGGAGATCTGTGATATTCCGATCTTCCATGACGATCAGCACGGCACCGCTATTGTCGTCGCCGCTGCTTTGATCAATGCGTTGAAGCTGGTGAAGAAGCAGATCGGCGAGGTGAAGGTAGTGATCAACGGCGCCGGCTCCGCCGGTATCGCCATCGGCAAGCACCTGATGAATATGGGTGTGAAGCACTTGACCTATTGTGACCGCTTCGGTATCATCTGCGAGGGCGACGAAAACAACAACCCTGCGCAGGAAGAGATCTCGAAGGTTACCAATCTTGAGCACAAGAAGGGTACGCTCGCGGATGCGTTGGTGGGTGCCGACGTGTTCATCGGTGTTTCCGCTCCCAACCTCGTGACGCCCGAGATGGTGAAATCTATGGCGGCGGACAGCATTATGTTCCCCATGGCGAACCCCACGCCCGAAATCATGCCGGACGTTGCTAAGGCAGCAGGTGCTCGCGTGGTGGGTACCGGTCGGTCCGACTTCCCGAACCAGATCAACAATGTGCTGGCGTTCCCGGGTATCTTCCGCGGCGCTTTGGATTGCCGCGCCTCCTGCATCAACGAGGAAATGAAGGTAGCGACTTCTTACGCACTCGCGTCCTTGATTCCCGACGACGAGATCACCGAGGAAAACATCATCGCTCCTGCGCTGGATAAGCGTGTGGCGCAGGTGGTGGCGGAAGCGGTTGTAAAAACCGCCAAGGAAACCGGCGTAGCGCGCATTTGATCGTATTGAGCATTACAAAGAAAGACACGCGATAGCGTGTCTTTCTTTTTCGTTGTTGTTTTTTATGCGATATTGTGCTACAATGCAACCATAGTGGACAGGAGGACGGTATGGGCAAGTTTGACGGTGTTTTACTGGTGACTGATCTGGACGGGACGTTGCTGCGTGACGACAAAAGCGTGTCGGCAGAAAACCTACGTGCGATTGAGTATTTTAAGTCGGAGGGCGGATTGTTCACCTTCGTGACGGGACGTGTGCCGCAAGGGGCGCTGCCGGCCTATGAGCAGGTATTGCCCAATGCGCCGTGCGGCTGCTCTAACGGCAGCTGCATCTATGATTACCGCACCGGTGAGCTGCTATGGCATCGCGAGCTGTCGCGTTCCGTGTTGCAGATCGTGGCAGATGTGGATCGCGAATTCCCGACGGTAGGCATTGAGCTGTGTGCGTTTGACAAGATCTATTTTTGCAAGAAAAACGAATCCACCGAACGACACCGCCGCAATGAGCGGTTCCCTGATCTGTCCTGCCATTACAGCGAGGTGGACGAGCCGCTTGGCAAGATCTTGTTTGCCGAATCCGATTCTGCCATCTTTCAACGGTTGATGACGTGGCTGCCGACACACCCCTTGGCAGGCGAGTTTTCTTTGGTGCGGTCTGACGCGGAATATTATGAGATATTGCCTAAAGGTGCTTGCAAAGGTGAGCTGATCCCCAAGCTGGCGGAGCTGTTGCACATTTCTCCGCACAGGATCATCGCGGTGGGGGATAACGAGAACGATGTCTCCATGTTGAGAGCGGCTGAGATCGGCATTGCTGTTGCCAATGCATTTGATGTGACAAAGGCGGCAGCCGATCGCGTCACCGTCAGTAACGAACGGCATGCTATTGCGCACATTATCCATGAATTGGACTGCGGCGATATTACCCTGTAAACAGAAAACCCGTACACGGTGTTACACGTGTACGGGTTGCGTTTTATTCGGCTTTTTTGCGCTTGATCTGCACGAAAATACCGGCGACGATCAGCAGAAGTCCCAGCAGAGAGTAGGGGTCGAAGGGTTCGCCCAACACAAGCCCCGTCCAAATCAGCGACAGAAACGGTGTGAGGTATGCCAGGTTGGAAATCTTGGCGGTATCGCCTTTTTCCAACGCCAGTGCCCAGGTGGTAAAGGCGAGTGCGGTGGTGAAAATACCGCTCCACAGCATTCCTGCCGTTTGGGGAAGATCCAGTGTAAACCAATCGTTTGTTGCCACGGTGTATGCCAGCGAGATGATCAGTGCGGCCAGATAATACACCATCATGCTGAAGTACTTATCATACCCTTTGTGTTTGTTGAGTACTGAAAACAGACCGTAGGACACGGCTGCCAGTACACAGTAGAAAGCGCCGATGAGATTGTCCGTACCGATGCCGCTGAGCTTGCCACCGGTGGTGACGATGATGACACCGATAAAGGAGAGCACCATCGCCACTGATTTTTGGACGGTGAGTTTTTCTTTCATGATCAGGCAGGCGAACAGCACCGTCATGATCGGCCACAGATAGTTGATGATAAATGCCTGCGATGCTTGCTCCATCCGGTCGATGCCGAGGTAGAGCAGCAGATGATAAAGAAAAATACCGAGTGCGCCGATAGCGAACATCTGCACATAGTCCCAGAGACGATAACGTTTCCATTCGCCGAGATTACGCCGGATGGTTTGGGCGAGCGTTGCGTGCGGGACAGCGCGCTTCCCCTTCAGTAAATTAAGCACAAACAAGAACACAAAAGCAAACAGTGAGGTCACCGTCATGATCTGCATGCTATTGAATGAGCCGAGAAGCAGCTTGCTGATGGTAGCGGTTGTCGACCACATGAAGATGGAGACACCAGCATAAAGATATTCTTTTTTCATTGGTATCGCCTCATTTCCTACGTATTCTAGCATAACCTTTGACAAAAGTCCACAGATTTTGAGAAACAATAAAGTATTTGACGAGTAGGGCGGAGTTTGGTATAATAAACCCATTATGATAGAGGATAGGTGTGGGTATATGAGCAGAGAACGACTCGGAAGCCGATTGGGCTTCATTCTCCTGAGTGCCGGTTGTGCGATCGGCGTGGGTAACGTATGGAAGTTCCCGTGGATGGCCGGGCAGTACGGCGGCGGTGCATTCGTGCTGTTGTATTTGATCTTTTTGGTGATCTTGGGTCTGCCGGTCATGGTAATGGAGTTTTCGCTCGGCCGTGCCAGCCAGGCGAGCCCGGTGAAGCTGTATCAGAAGCTGGAAAAGCCGGGGCAGAAATGGCATTTCCATGGGTATGGGGCGCTGGTTGCGAACTTCCTGCTGATGATGTTTTACACCTCGGTTACCGGCTGGATCCTGCGGTATTTTACCGGCTTTGTCGGCGGCGAGATGACCGGCTTGACGGATGTCGAGTCAGGTAAGCTGTTCGGAAATATGATGGGTGATCCCGTCGTGATGGTCGGCTTTATGGCGATCGTCGTGGTGCTCGGCTTTTTGATTTTGTCCTTCGGTCTGCAGAAGGGCGTGGAGCGTGTCACCAAGGTGATGATGATCGCATTGCTGTTGTTAATGATCGTACTGGCGGTCAACAGCTTCACGCTGTCCGGTGCCAAGGAGGGATTGGAGTTTTATTTGAAACCCGATCTGTCCAAAATCAATGGCAGTGTTGTGGTCGGTGCGATGAATCAGGCGTTTTTCACGCTGAGTCTCGGCATCGGTTCAATGGCGATCTTTGGAAGCTACATCGGCAAGGAACGCTCGCTGATGGGCGAATCGATCAACATTCTCGTGTTGGATACCTTTGTAGCGATCGTGGCGGGTCTCATCATTTTCCCCGCCTGCTTCACCTTCGACGTGCCTGCCAGCGCCGGTCCGAGCCTGCTGTTCGAGTCGATGGCGCGTGTGTTCAACAATATGTCCGGTGGCCGCTGGTGGGGTTCCTTGTTCTTCCTGTTTATGTTCTTTGCGGCGATGTCCACCATCGTGGCGGTGTTCGAAAATATCCTCGCCTGCGTGCGTGAGCTGACCGGCTGGGGTCGCGTCAAGGCGTGTGTCATTTGCGGTGTGGCCGTGCTGGTGCTGTCGGTCCCGTGTGCACTGGGCTTCAACCTATGGTCGGATTTTGTGCCGTTTGCAAGCGGCTCGGCGGTGCTGGATCTGGAGGATTTCCTCGTCAGCTTCTGTGCATTGCCGCTGGGTGCACTGTGCTACGTGCTGTTCTGTGTCAGCAAGAAGGGTTGGGGCTTCGATAACTTCCTCGCAGAAGCCAACGCGGGTAAGGGCCTCAAGCTCAAACGCTGGATGCGCCCGTATCTGACCTACGTTCTGCCGTTGGTTATTCTGGTGATCTTTGTGATCGGTATGGTCACCTTCCCGTTCGCGGATGGATTCACCGTGTGGGATTGGGTTAAGGGCTTGTTCTGATAGTTGATAAGACACCGAGCCGGGCAAGCTTGCTCGGCTCGGTTTGCATAATCGAAGAAAAGACGGTAACGCTGTGGATAAGGGGGATGCGTATGTGTACCGCTGTGACGTATCGGACGACGGATTTTTATTTTGGAAGGACCTTGGATAACGAGTGCTCCTACGGCGAATCGGTGGTGATCACACCGCGTCGGTTCCCGTTTGCTTTTCGCCATGCGGCGTCGCAGGAGCAGCACTATGCGCTGATCGGTATGGCGCATATGGCGGATGGGTATCCGCTGTATTACGACGCAGTGAATGAAAAAGGACTCGGTATGGCAGGTCTGCGGTTCGCAGGAAACGCCGTGTATCATGCTTGTGCCGCGGATCGGGACAACGTGGCGTCCTTTGAGTGTATTCCGTGGATTTTGGGGCAGTGCGCCACGGTCGCGGAGGCGCGGGTGCTGCTCGACCGTATCTGTGTGACGGATACGCCGTTCAGTGCGGCACTGCCTTCCTCACCGCTGCATTGGCTGATCGCCGATCGCCGGGAGGCGATCACCGTGGAATCTATGGCAGACGGTCTGCACATCCACGATAATCCGGTGGGGGTGCTGACCAACAATCCGCCGTTTGCCGAGCAGTTGTTCCGGCTGAATGACTATCAGCATCTTTCTCCGAAGGATCCGATCAACACCTTTTCCGACGCGATCACCTTGCGGTCGTACAGCCGCGGTATGGGGGCTCTGGGATTGCCCGGCGATCTATCCTCGGCATCGCGGTTCGTTCGTGCGGCGTTCGTAAAGCTAAACTCCGTTTCAGGGGCGTCGGAGGCGGACAGTGTGGGGCAGTTTTTCCACATTCTCGGCTCGGTCGAGCAGGTGCGCGGCTGCTGCGAGGTAGGGGAGGCGTACGAGATCACGGTGTACACCTCCTGCTGCAACGCGGATAAAGGCATCTATTACTACACCACCTACGGCAATCGCCGGATCACAGCGGTGGAACTGCACCGCGAGGATCTTGATGGCATGGTACCGATCGCCTATCCACTCATAGACGGCGAGCAGATCGCATATCAGAATAACAAATAAGAAAATGAGCCGGAGTAATCCGGCTCATTGTCGTATTTTAGGATTGTTGGTAAGCTCCAAAATATAATCCACCGAAACATGGTAAAAAGCAGACAGCTTGATGAGAATGTCGGTGGGAATGTCACGCTGTCCCAGCTCGTAGTTGCTGTATACCTGCTGAGAGCAGTTTAACTGTTTAGCGACTTGCGTCTGCGTGAGATCGTGATCCTCGCGCAGGTCGCGGATACGGCGAAACATTCCATCACCTTCCTTTCCAATTATTATACGCTACCGCAATTTGCAGTATTGACAAATACCGCAAATTGCGGTATTTTAATAATAGGCGAACGGGGTAGCGTGGGTGAAGGTGCTGCGAAACGGTTCAACAACCTGGCTGAAGATGTGAATGCAAGCGGCTACGTGTGAGTAAGGGTACATTGAGTATGTAAAAAGGAAAGGAAGATGGATATGAATGAACAAGTTACAGAAAGAGAATTGAGCGAGTTGGAGAACGAAGCACTGGATAAAATGAGTTTGGTGCTAAAGGAGATTTGGAAGATCATCATCTTTTGCTGTGTCGGATGGTTGCTCGCTACCATCGGTTTGAGTGTGAATCCCTTGATTGCTTTGATCGGTGCCTTAGTGAACTCGGTTCCTTCGGTAATCTGTGTTCGCCGTCACGGTTTCAAAAACATTTTCAACTACGATTATCAGATTGTTACTACCTACCGTGATGGCAGTAAGTCTTACGATGCCGATCTGGGTGGTAAACTGGGGCTGTTGGTCATACAATTGTTTTGCACCATCTTTATCGGTGTTGTGCTTACCCCGATTCGATACGTCGTTTATTGCATCAAGTTTAACAACGCCTGCAAAACTCTCAATTGGAAACCAGAATTCAAAATGGGTATTTTGTTCCCAACAGCTGTTGGCGTTGCCGTATTTATTTTGGGCTGTATTTTAATGTCGGTACTGTAATACGGTTATGCCGACACTCAGCTATCACACTTCAGCGATCGGCAAGGATATTTACATTGAGGCAAGGCGGCTGAGAAATTTCTCAGCCGCCTTGCTTGGTTGAGTGCACCATTGTATTGCATGTGAGTCGCTGTTTCATTAGGTACAAGAGTTTCGTATCGAAAAAAGCACTTGCCGCAGCAAGTGTTTTTTTGCTATACTTTTGACAGACAAATTTGCTCGAAATATGTCCGTTTATCTACTCCATTTCTCTGCTTGTTTTTGGTATTATCAAAGAGAACTGGGAGCAAAGGGGAGAAGGATATGAAAATTTTGGTTATCGGCGGCACCGGTCACGTCGGTGCGTTTTTGGTGCCGATGCTGCTTGAGCAGGGACATGAGGTGTACGTCGGTACGCGCGGAACGCGTGCGCCGCATACCGGGGAAGATGCACTGAAGGGTGCCAAGTTTGTCATCTGCAACGGCAGTGATATAGAATCGCTCAAGGCGCTACGCTCGTATCACTTTGATGCGGTGGTAGAATTTCCGGGACACATTGCCAACGTATGGGAGGCTTTCAAGGACAACGTCGGTCACATTGTCGCCTGCGGCTCGCTGTGGATGTTCGGCTATCCGCGCGTGGTGCCGACGCCGGAGCAGTATCAGGGCGAGTGCCCGTTTGACGGATACGCAAAGCGGTATGCGCAAATGCGGGAGATGATCGCACAATCCGGTATGGACAAGGCGGTGTTTACCGCCATTATGCCTCCCAACATATGCGGTCCCGGCAAGATCCCGCTGGATTGTCTCGGCGGTCGGGACATTGAACAGCACAAGGCACATCAAGCGGGTAAGACCGTGTATCTGCCCGATGGTCCCGAGGTGCTGCTGTCTCCCTGCGATGCGGAGGATATTGCCGCACTGTTTGCGCTGGCGATCAACAACCGCACCGCCGCTGCCGGCCAGATCTTCAACGTCGGTCCTGCCGACAGTGCCGTGACCTCGCGCGAGCTGGTGCGTCTGTTTGGTGAGATCTACGACACGGAGATCCCTGTGGAAACGGTATCGTGGGATACGTATCGCAACGAGATCAGCCCCGGTGTCGGCTGGTGGTGGCATTTCTATGCCCATATGGCTCCCGACATATCCAAGGCACGCACCCTGCTCGGCTATGAGCCGCAGTATACCGTCAAGGAAACGCTGGCACGTGCGGTGGATTGGATGCGCGACAGCGGTCTGCTTTAATCACGCAAAGGAAAACCGCCCCGTTAATCAAACGGGGCGGTCGCTTTATTCTGCAGTTTTTTTCTTGAACTTTTCATACGGCAGAGATACGATCACGCCGCAGGCCATCAGCCCGAACCATACCAGAATGAGACCGTGCCAGCCAATGGTGCTTGCCGCGTTGGCGAATAGTGCCGAGGAGGCTGATGCCGCCATATAGCTGACAAAATCGAGAAAGCCGGTAGCACCGGACACGACGCCCGTATCGCGCAGGCTGGGGCAGTACCGACTCCACAGCATACAAGCAGCAGCGTTGGAGGACATAATACCCAGGATCATAAAGATGACATTGACCGTTTGCTGCTTGAAGAGGAAGACCATTAAGAAGGAGACCGTGGAAGCAATAAACCCGAGAAGGATCGTCAAATCCATGTTGCGGCCGAGACGTTCGTAGATAAACACCGTGATGAAGGTGGTGGCCGAAATGACCAACGTGGCGACGGTGAACAGGAGTGAAGCATCTTTGGCAGAAAACTCCAAGTATTCGTTGAGGTAGGTGGGAAGCCAGAATACCACGGTGGTACGCACGACGCCCGTCAGAATGGAAATAAGGGTGAATTTAACAATGCGGTGCTTCAGCAGGATCTTGATGCTGCCGCCCCTTCCTTCGGGTTTTTGGTACTGATTGTATTTAATGATACCGCGCCGTTCAAAAGCACAAAAGGCGGTAAAGCAGATCACAGCCATACCGACCAGGGTAATACTGCTGATGCGGAACACGTTTTCCCATGCCAGCCAGGCGGCAAACAGACCGGCAACGGGCGATCCGAAGAAGGAGGCAAAGGTGTAGCCGAGGCTGCATCGGGTGGCGTAGATGGGATCGGTATTTTCCGCCACCAATTTGGTCATCGGGCCGTAGATCATGGCGAGGAAGAAACCGGTCAGACCATAGGCGACCTGCGACAGAAAAAAGGTTGAGGCTATCATGGAAAAAATCAGATTGCACACGCCCGCCATAGCGAGACCGACGCAGATCATATATTTTGCCTTGATCTTGTCGCCGATCGCGCCGTTGATGAGCTGGCCAACGGCGTAGGTGATGAAATAGGTAGAGGACAGCGAGCCGATCTGCACGGTGGTGAAGACACCGGCGTCGGTCATTTGCGGTGACACCGCACCGAGAATGTTGCGGGCAAAATATACTGCTAAATACGACAGCGAGCACATCGTGCCGATCCAGATGGCGTTGCGCGCTTTTTGAGATAAGTTGAACATGGTGTATCCCTCCGTCAATCGGTAACGCTGTGCGAATCCAAGATCTGCTGCAGGCGATAATACTGCTCTCGGCCGCTGGTGTCCACCGTGGAGCGCAGGTAGGCGCACAGCGTGTCGATCAGTAAGAATTGCGAGGCACGGATCTCTGACATACGGTCGCTGACAGTCTGATGACCCGCCGAGGCGAGCAATACCTCGTCGGACAATTCTGCCAGTGGTGAGTATTTGTTGGCCGTCAGACACACGACGGGCACACCGCTTTGTTTGGCAAGCTCCACGATCTCCAGTACTTCTTTGGTGCGACCGGAGGAGGAGATAGCGATGATCAACCCCTCGTTTCCCAGCATCGACGCCGACACAGCGCTGATGAGTGGCTCACTGATATAGGAAGCGGAGATGCCGAGTGAGATCAGCTGAATGCAAAGGCTTTGAGCGATCGAGCCCGAGGTGAGCACACCGCAGATCTCGATCTTCTTGGCACGGGCGATGAGGTTGACCACGCGCTGTAGCGTGGATTCATCATTCAGCTCCAGTGTGTTGCGAAACGCACTCACGATATCGCGGCTTTTGACCTCCATAGCGGTTTTGATGCTCTGCGCAGGATCAACTGCAGTAAACGGCACGTCGTTTGTCAGGGGAAGGCAGGCGGCGATCTCCAATTTTAATTTGGCAAAGCCGCCACCACACAGCTTTCTGGAAAAATTGTTGATGCTGCCTTGCGAGACGGCGGCTCGCTCGGACAGCTCGGTGATGGTCAAACCGATAAACGCTTGCGGATCACGCAGGAGCAGATCGGCGATGCGCGTCTCTACCTTGCTCAAAAAAGTGTAGCTGGTTTTGACTTCGGTGAGAATATTGATTGCCATAACGCACCTCCGATTTTGAGAAAATCTCATTTTTAATTTATCAAAACTGATATTATCACAATATAAAGATACTGTCAACAGTGAACCTCAAATTTTCTTGAAAAAAGCGACATTTTTTGGTATACTGACGAGGGGAGTGATATGTGTGGAACCGAAGGACTATGTTGTAGTAAAAATTGAGGGCGAGTACGCCTACCTGCGTGATGTGGCGAACCCGTCAGCGGAGGAGCTCTTTATTGCGTTGGCACTGTTGCCGCCGGGGACGGACGTGGATACGCGCCTACATTGCGAGATGTTTTCCTATACGGTTGTGGAATGAGAAAAGCCTGACGCTTGGCGTCAGGCTTTGAGTTTTTTATAGGTTTCTTCCGCAGCAGCGGCAATACGCTTGATCTCTGCTTCGTCAGCGGTGTGCAAGTGCTTTTTTAAAGGTAGCCCCCAGATATTCCACAGCCGTGGGCCGATCCAGGTGTTGTACTCGCACGGAGAAAACACCCCGGCCAACAGGCACAGAGCCGCTTTGGCAGGCTTCATAAAGATCACCTTCAACGGATGCTTGATCACCGTAAAGATCAGCGGGGGATAGTGGGAGGTGATGTTGGTAAAGGTGATGCCGGGGTGCACCACCGACAGCGTGGCATCGGTCTCATCGCAGAACAACTGGTGTAATGCGTACATCAGATGGCGCTTCGCGTTGCCATAGACCAGTCGCGCCGGACGGCGGGTGGAAAAATCCATATCGTTCGGGTCGGAGATAGCGTAGTTATGGGCAATACTGCTGACCATCACCACGCGACCGCTGCGCTCACGCAATAGCGGCAGCAGCTCGCGGGTTAGGTAGTAGGGCGAGGCACAGTTGATCTGGAACACGTTGTCCAAGCCGGTGTCACAGGTACGTCGTGGGATGCTGTACGCGCCGGCGTTATGGATGAGGACGTCGATGGGCAGGGCTTTGAGCTGCTCACAGGCGACGCGTACCGAAGTTATATCGGCGAGATCAAGCGGAATGCGTCGCAGCGAGACATCAGGAAACTGCGCCTGCAGCTGTTCGCGGAGCACGGCGGATTTTTCCGGGTTGCGATCCAACAATACTAAAGACGCATTCAGCGCCGCCAAATAGCGGCATAATTCAGTTCCCAAGCCACCGGTCGGGCCCGTGATCGCCACGGTCACACCGGTCAGGTCGTGGGTATGTGCAGCAAGCCATTTTTTCGTACTCATACCGCCATTGTAGCACGAAGGCGACGGACTTGTCAAATACCCGGTTTTTTGCAAATGTTTTCAAAAACACTTGACATCTGTTGGATTTATGGTACAATAAAGGTCGTGCTTGAAACAGCGAGCCGTATTTGGGCCTTTAGCTCAGTTGGTTAGAGCAACCGGCTCATAACCGGTCGGTCCCGGGTTCAAGTCCCTGAAGGCCCACCACTGCATATAAGGCTTTGTGCTTATCATATAGGGGTATAGCTCAGTTGGTAGAGCAGCGGTCTCCAAAACCGCGTGCCGAGGGTTCAAGTCCTTCTGCCCCTGCCACGGAAACCCGCTTAAACACTAGTGTTTAAGCGGGTTTCTTGTCTTTTTCACCACCGTTTAGCAGTCAGCATCTAACAAAACATCTAACAGGATTTAACTCTCTTTGTTGATGCTGTCAAAGTCAAGGGCTTTCTCGATCCGTTCACTGACACGTTGTCGCGCCAGAGAGTCGACGTGTGAATAGATATTTAACGTCGTTGACGGCTGAGAATGCCCCAACCAGTACTGGGCCTCCACAACCGATGAACCGTTCGCCAGCAGGTTAGAAGCTGCGCTGTGCCGTAAATCGTGTAAACGAATATTTGGCAGGTGACTCGCCTCGACCACTTTGTGGAAAGCTCTTTTGAACCACGCGACTATCGCGTGGTTTTCGTTATACAACAAAACAGCCTCACTTTTTAAATGGAGTGAGGCTGTTTTTAATAGATATTCGTACTGCCGAAAAACGAGTTTATTAGTTGAATCAGGGGAAATTTGAAAAATCGTTGTAATTTTGTGCTTACCAACCTTAAACGACAATAAACGACAATTTTACGATGTATAATATTGGCAGAAGATATGGTGTCATATCTTAATAAAGAAGGAGGAACTTATATGAAAAAGGGAAAGTGGAAATTTTCAATGCGTATGATCTCGATGATCGTGCTGATTGCATTCACGATCTGTCAGATTCCGGCAATGGCACTCAGTGCGTCAGAAACTACCGACAGCAGTGTTGTGCCCTCGGTAGATTCGGCGATCGGAGAAACCTCCGAAGAACTTGAACCTACCATCGTTGCAGAAGATGTAAGCAAGCGCGAGGCAAGCGTCAAGCATTTTCGTCTTAGCGACGGAAGCTGGCGTGTGGTACAGTACGATATGCCCGTTCACTTTGAAAAGGATGGAGAATGGGTTGAGTACGACAACACACTCTCTGAGGTCTCTTCCGAAGAAGAGGGCAACCCCGACCTGATGAACGCACAGGCGGATTATGAAGTGCGCCTGAAGAAAAAAACCAACGGCAAGAAATGGGTCACGCTGAAGAAAGATAGTTACACCATTTCGTGGTATTACCTTGATGCCGAAAAGGTCACCGGCGTGACAGGTGTCGCTGCAGAGGATGAGGATCCCACCACTCTGGAAACAGCAACCTCTACAACAATGTACTCGAATGTGTATGACGGTGTGGATCTTCGGTATACCGTCAGCCCCACAGGACTCAAAGAAGACTTCATTCTCACAAAGCCCGGCACACAGACTGTGTTTACCGCGGAATATAACATTGACAAGCTGACTGCCGTGCAGACTGATGATCAGACGATCGAGTTGCGCGACGCAGACGGCGCAGTGGTGTATACCCTGACGGCACCGTATATGACGGACGCCAACGGGGCGGTCAGCCATGCAATGACATACCGCATCACCGAAACTAAAAACAAGCGTATCACGGTGGAGTTGACGGCGGATTCTGATTGGTTGAACGCTGCTGATCGTGTCTATCCTGTCGCGGTGGATCCCAGCGTGAAAACGGAAAGCGAAGATGAATCTGTTTATCGTGTGGTCGGTACCTATATTTCTTCTAGCACACCTACTACTGCATATGCTGATGAGGCATACCTGCAGGTCGGTCAAGACGCCAATGGCGGTAAAACCGCATCGTTGCTGAAACTGGAAACACTGCCTATATTAGAGGATAATTCCGTCGTTGTTGCTGCCCGCCTGCAATTAACGCGTCAGCTTACCAATGGTAATGTAAAAACACAGGTTCAGCGTATCGTAGAAAGCTGGCAGGTCGATTCAGTCGTGTGGGACAACCAGCCAGAATGCAATACTGCGCAAACAATGGATGTCCAAACTTTGGCTCAGGTTCCAATTACCGCGTCGGTTACCGACCGTGTTTCGATATGGGATATCACCGGCGCTGTGCGCGATTGGTATAAGATTCCGGCCGAAAATTATGGCATTATGCTGAGCAGTACCACGGATAATGCAATTGGCTGCACTGCCGTTTTGCATTCCCCGTCGTATACCGGCACAGTGGGTGTTCGTCCGATCATCGAGATTGATTACCGTAACACTACAGGACTGGAAAACTATTGGACTTATACCGGAACCGAAGCCGGGCGTTCTGGGTCGGTAGCTGTGAATGTGTTTAACGGCAATGCTGTCGTAACACAAGCGGTGACCCTTTCTTCCGGTGGAAACCTGTTGCCTGTATCTTTCACGCTGGTTTACAACTCAGATAGCGCTGATCTCACTGCTGCCGGGTCTTCTATTGGTTATGGTTGGAGAACAAACTACCATTTGACTGTAGAGCCGTATGATATTGACGGCGACGCGAACGTTGACTACTATTATTACACCGACAGCGATGGGACGCGCCACGCATTCCCTGTTGTTTCCACGGAAGACGGCCTGACATCCTACGCCGACGAAGACGGTTTAGGTTATACTTTAACGGTCGAAAATACTGAAAATACGGCAATGACAGACACTCATTACACCATCGCTGACCGCGGCGATAATACTATGACCTTTGACGGTTACGGCAATGTGACATCTGTCAAAGATGCGATCGGCAACCAGATTACTATGGCATATACCACAGTCGGCGAAGTTCGCCGTTTGGAAACTGTCACGGATGGCGCAGGACGTATCTATACGCTGACATATGCTGATAGCACCTCTTCTGTTGTTGGTGCTATTATTGACCCTGCTCAGCGCAAAACCGAGTTTACCTATGTGAATGGAAACCTGACGCAAATCAAGTATCCCGACGGAAAACTTGTAACGATGACCTATGCTGACGGCCGCTTGCAGTCAATCACAGGAAACGACGGTGGCACGACCAGCATCGCATACTACGAGGAAGATCTTCACCGCGTTCACACCGTAACGCGCAAATACGATGCGGATGTTGCATCTGAGCTCTCGTTTATCTATGAATTGAATCAAACCCGCGTAACGGACGACAGAGATCATACCCTGACCTACCAGTTTGACTATTACGGGCAAACCACCGGCGTAATTTCTAATTCTGAAGGCATCGGACAGTTCTACGAATATGAAGATCGCGTAGACAGTCCGCTGAAAGCGTATAAGCTGTCGCAAGCCTCCAGCGTCCAAAAAACCGTTGTCAATTTGCTTCCAAACGCGGATTTTGACACCGGCTATGCACCGTTTTATACATTAGGAAATGGTACATCCGACCGTGAATTTGCCTATTCTAGCACAAAAGGCCGTACGGCCAATGGCTCTGTGATGGTGACTCGTACCGGCACACTGGCTTCGAGCGGTGACTATGCCTTCTATGCCTATTATTTTGATGCGCCGCAAGCCGGGTATTATACGTTCTCCGGCTATGCCAACACCAACGGTGAAACTATCGAGAGCCACGGTGCCGAAATTCGCTTGGAGCGCTGGACCACCGGTCATGGATCTGCTCTTGGCGGCAAGGGCTACAGCATTAACAAGACCGAAGAAAACGAATGGAAAAAAGGCTCGGTAACGATGTATTTCGATGCCGGCGACACCATCAAGTGTTTGGTAGGTATCGAGGATGCGATCGGTATAGGAACCGCGTGGTTCGATGATCTACAGTTGGAATACAGTGCCGTCCCCAACACCTTTAACTTGCTGGAAAACACCAATTTTGAACACGATACCACCGATTGGACGTTGTCAAATGGTGCGGCGATCGTTACGTCTCCCGAAGCCTTTGCTGAAGTTTCTGACAAAGCCGTTCGCATCACGGGCGATGCATGGTCGGTACGTCGTGCCACACAGACGGTTAACATCACCGGCGGTAAACAAGGCGACATCTACAGTGTCGGCACGTGGGCAGCGGCGTTCTCCATCCCCACTCCGAAAGACAACCTTTCGGACATGGCGCGCGCTTTTGGTATTCATGCCGCATTCTACAATGGCGATACCTTGGTCGGTGTGCGTCGCATTGAGTGCAGCACCCATATGCCGTATGCTCAAATGATCGCGGGTGAACTGGTTGCTCCCGCCGACTACACCGCCATCAAAATCAGTCTGGAATACAACCATAACGCTAACACCGCGTACTTTACCCAGCCGTACCTGTACCGTGAAAACTATGGCGTCAGCTACGCCTACGATGATAACGGTCAGATGACCACGAGTGTCAGTCAGAGCAACACCTCGTCATCCTATTCGTATGACGACGACTACCGCCTGACCTCGGAACTCAACCCCTCGGGCAGCAGCTATACCTATGCTTATAACGATAAGAATCAGCTCGTCTCGTCGGAATCCTCAGACGGTCTGCTGACGACCTATACCTACGATGAGTTTGGCAACACCACGGAAACGGTTGTGAAAACCACCGCAATCGAAACACCCGAGGAACAGCCCCCCGAAGCGCAGGTAGAGTATATTCGTACGCTTACGGAATACACGGCGAGCGGCAACTTCGTGGACTATACCACCGATGCATTTGACAATCGCACCGAATATGTGTATAATGAAACTAACGGATTATTGCAATCGGTGACGGATGCCGAGGGCAACACTGCAACCTACACCTACAATGAGGACAACGGCAGTGTCAGCTCGGTAACGATCGACGGTAAGACCATTGCATATCAGTACGACTCTGCTGATCGCCTTTTGCATCTCACCGCGCCGAACGGTGTAAAATACCACTTCGTGTACGATACCTTCGGCCGTAATACATCCATCGAGATCGTCAGCGACGATGCCGCGATCACGCTATGCACCTATGTGTACGACACCGAGACCGACCTGCTTATCGAGCAGCGCTATGCCAATGGAACGGTGTATTCCTTCACCTACGATGATATTGACCGTCCTACCGGCGTATACTGTAATGGGGAGCAACTGCAAGCGTATTTTTACAACGCAGCGGGCGACATTGCTACGGTTCTGGATATTCCCGAGCAAAAGGCCCTCCGCTATGAATTGGATGCCGAAGGTCGCGTTGTCGAACAAAACACCTACGTCTACACCGGCATCGCAGCCGATACGGAAACGCTCATCCGCGAATTGCTGCGCAGTACAACGCTCAAATACCAAGCAAAGTATAACTACGACGATACTACCGGCTATCTCCTTGAGGAATCAGGCAAAACGCCCATCGGCACCACCGAGTATACCTATACCTACGGTGATATGTCCGAAGGTCAGATGCCCGACGTTATCTACAGTGTGGAAAGCACCGCCACTCTCACGGGGAAAGCCGAAAAGGTCGCTTATGAATACGACGATCTCGGCAGAGTCACGACCCGCACCGTCTATCTCAACGTCGCAAACGACGTAAAGAAGGTAACCACCTACACCTACAAGGACGGCGGTCACGGTGACGGCAGTACGTCAACGCTGCCGGAAAGCATCACCACCGACGGCGTGACTTACTCCTACACCTACGACAAGGTTGGACGCATCACCGCCATCACCAAAAACGGTGCGCTGTACGAAAGCTACGAGTACGACAGCCTGAGCCAGCTCCAAAAGGTAACGCAGGCGGACGGCACGTACTACGAGTACGCCTACGACAACGGCGGTAATATCACCGAGGTCAAGAAAAACGGTGTTGTCATCCACACGTATACCTACGGCAACACCGCGTGGAAGGATCAGCTCACCGCATTTGACGGCAACGCCATCACCTACGATGCACAGGGCAATCCGCTGACGTATTACGACGGCGCAACCATGACGTGGACGAACGGCAGAAATCTGTCCGAGATCACCCGAAACGGCAACACCGTTGCCTTTGGCTATGCGTCAGACAACACCCGTACTACCAAGACCGTAAACGGTGTCACCACGACTTATTACTACGTCGGTGGTCGTTTGTACGGCGAGTTGACGGGTAACAACAAGCTGATCTACCTGTACGATGATACCGGCAGTCCGTATGGCTATATCTACAACTACACCGAATACTATTTCGAGCGCAATGCGCAAGGCGATGTGGTTGCATTGTTCAACGCGAATGGTGTACGTATTGCGAACTACACCTACGACGCATGGGGTAACATCCTGAGCATTACCAACCAGTACGGCGAAGACGTGACAAGCCAGCCGCGCCATCAGGGCAACCTGAATCCCATCCGTTATCGTGGCTACCATTACGATGCCGAGATCGGCTTGTACTGGCTCACCACACGTTTCTACGACCCGCAAACGGGACGTTTCATCAATGCGGACGGTCAGCTCAACGGTGGGATGTTTGGTAATAACCTCTATGCGTATTGTTCAAATGAGCCAGTGAACGCACACGATCCGACAGGTAACTGTGCGTGTTGTCCGACACTTGGTGTGGAAAATTGTAGTACCTGCCTTATTGCTCAGGGTAGACGCCATGATCCGGCAGATTTGCCACGCCCTAAATATTATAATCATAGTTTGGATCAAGCGCCTCTGTACGTCAATCCCTATAAGGATTTCAACATGCCTAATAATAGTTGTTTTAAGATCGTTGAAGAACTAGCTTTCACACTTTATATTTCGGAAACGGTAGCGACATCTATTGAAGCGAAATTGCAAAAAAGAGTGGATAGAATCAACGATGCGATACAGGGTGCTAAGAGCGATGTAAACTTCGTTATATGTGCGGTAATAAGTTGGTATGTGCCCGCCTTGCAGGAAGCTATGTGGTTAGATATTGTTGTTGGTTGGGCGTTAGATTGGGCTATAAAACCATATGACCCCGAAATTTATGTTCCTAGTGCAGAATATAGATTTATTGCAGCCATTTATTCCAACGGAAGCGTAAGAGTTGCTCTTACCCGGATAATTGGACCAAAAAACTCGTCTCTAGTCCACGGATGGATTTTTGATGGAATAAAAGAGGGAGAAACTATTGCGGATTTATTGCTTCCGAATTTGTGATAGTTTAGATCACTATACTGATACAAGGAGACGATTTGATGAAAAAGAACGTGCTTGCTGCATCATTACTAGTGGTTGCCGCGTTGTTTCAATTGGGCGTAATTTTTTGGACGTATGTCCCTTATTTTGGTCCTGATGATGATCTTGCTCAAATGTATTCAGAGGTTAGGCGCACGGTGTCGCTGGTTTATCCGATTTTTTCACTCATCTTTGCATATGCTCTTGTTCATTATAACAAGCCTACAACGAAAGGACAGCCCTATATTCTGCGTCCGTTGATTTTTTGGGCCTTAATTTCTTTTAATTTGTCGCAGATACTTGTTATGCTTTTTGCAATACCGAATATTCTACATGCAAATAAGTATTTTAACGCCCCATTGGTACGTCAAAAGATCAATCGGTGGTGGGCTATTATCGGGCTTGTAAATGTTGTGACATGCGGCGTTTTATTCGTTACTGCAATGGCGCAAGCATCTGCGGAAACGAAACCTTTTATGTACGTGTTTTTCCCTCGACTCACTTCACTTGTTCCTGCCTTTTTGGTTTCGATTGCTGAAATCGTTTTCTGCAAATGGGTAACGACCGATCCATATGGTTTATATACACAGCCGGAAGAGAAACAAAAATCGACTAATGAAGATGCTATATTTCGTGACTGAAACAAGAGTACGGTTCTATGTGTTGACAGATCCCGCGACTGATTGAACCCCCATAAAACCAAAAACAGCGTATCTCAAAACGGGGCGAGGGAGGATGTTTTCCTCTCTCGCCCCGCTTCGCTTGACAAAACAAAAAGTAAAGTATAAACTGGAATTAAAGAGGGCATTACAAGTTACAGTTACGATGCGTGGGGCAATGTTACATCCATCATCAATCAATACGGTGAGGACGTAACGGGTCAACCGCGCCATCAGGGCAACCTGAATCCGATTCGTTATCGCGGCTATCATTACGACGCCGAGATCGGTCTGTATTGGCTTACCACACGCTTCTACGACCCGCAAACGGGACGGTTTATCAATGCGGACGGTCAGCTCAACGGTGGGTTACTCGGTAACAATCTCTATGCCTACTGTACCAATGATCCGGTGAATTCGTGTGATTGCACGGGAACGTGTGATCACACAGCTGGGATGTTTGATTGTGGGTATTGTAGGTATGCACAATATTATTACACAACTTACGTAGAACGTCCATATTATCTAGATCAAGATTCCTTGAAAGCACCTGAAAAACTTTTATTACCGATTGATGTTCGGTTGCCTGCGTATGGTGAACCGGTTACCTATTCTTTTTTGGAACAGCGACAGTATGAAGTAACCCTTACAAGTAGCGAAGCTAGAAATTTACAAAAAAGAATAGTCACTGCGATTGAGAATGAGAATACTGCGATTAGTATCTGTTTTAGCGTCTACGGATTAATGTATGACTGGTTTGGATCAACTCTTTCGAATATAATGATTGGTGTACACACAAAAAGCGCTGCTGATGTGTATGTGGCATATGGCACATACACAATAAGGGCTGCTCTTTATGCTGGAGATGCGGACCAAACCCGAAGATTTGTTCTTTATCGCATAGATAGTGACATGGATTCGTCATTAAATCGAGTTTGGGGCGGGCGTGCACTTGATCCCGATGAAACAATAGATTGTGCGGCAACATTGCGTGCGTGGCATTAAAACAAAACGTTTGAGGCGAAGGGGGAATTTAAGATGAAAACGTGTAGCAGATTGGCAATTCTAATATTGGTATTTTGTGTTTTTTTGATGGGATGTTGTGAACAATCAAGCGAAGTTGCCAAGAGCGCGCAAACCACTACAGGTACGCAAACTACTACAGGTACGCAAACTACTACAGGTACGCAAACTACTACAGGTACGCAAACTACTACAGGTACGCAAATTGCTGCAGAAAAATTGGCAAACACAAGATGGGTGGAACGTCGTTCTACCGATGTGGCTATTGAAACTGCACCCGAGGTGTTTTGCTTTGATGAAACGGGAACTTATTTTTATGATGAGTTTAACAGTTGGCCCAAGTTAATAAAATCGGATTCCATGTGGAGAGAAGTTCATACGGTCGTAGTTGGTGGAGAGGTTCTATACGATCAGGGATATGTAACGTTGCATATAGAAAACGACGCTCTCGTCATTACGAGAAAAGATTGCGAAACCGATGAAATATTGAAACAAAGCATCTGGGAACCGTATGCAGAATGAGAAGAGACAGAGAACACCGGGGACGATTCTCTGTGTTGACAGATCCCGCGACTGATTGAACCACCATAAAACCAAAAACAGCAAATTCCAAACCGGGGCGAGAGAGGAAACCATCCTCCCTCGCCCCGTTTCACTTGACAAAACAAAAAGTAAAGTATAAACTGGAATTAAAGAGGTCACGGTGCCAACAGCACCGGCACGCAGATCGCCACCGAGACCACCGATGGTGAAGAGTTTCGCGAGCTGTTTTACTTCAACTATCCCGTACGGGCGTTGAGTTTTACGCATGCCAACGATACCTTCTATCTCGGCATGGGTTACGGAAAAAGAGCAAGCAGACCTTCTACGATGAAAACGGCACGATCCTGTCTATTGAGTATCCGCTGTAAGATGCAGAAAGGGACGATTTGTTGTATGGTACACTTTATTTGTTACCCCAAATGCACCACCTGCCAAAAGGCGAAGCAGTGGTTGGACGAGAATGGCGTGGGGTATGAGCTGCGTGATATTAAGTCGCAGAACCCCACCAAAGAGGAGCTGACCGCATGGTATCGCCTGAGCGGTTTGCCGCTTCGCAGGTTTTTCAACACCAGCGGTTTGCTGTACAAGTCGCTGGAGCTCAAAACCAAGCTCCCGACGATGAGTGAGGACGAGATGCTGTCCCTGCTCGCCACTGACGGTATGCTGGTAAAGCGCCCGCTGCTTGTCGGCGAAGAGTTTGTGCTGGTGGGGTTTCGCCCGGAAGAGTGGGAACAAAAGAAATAACGGTAGCTATCGGTCTGTGATATATCATGGACCGATATTATTTTTGGAAGAGTTTGGCCTCGCGGTGTAATATGGCCGTGCAGAATCGGTGTATTAGGGTGAAAGGCCTTATCGATCAAGGGAGGCGTGCGAGAATGGACGATCATCGGATACTGAAGTTGTACGCGGAGCGCTCGGAACAAGCGATCTCGGAAACCGCCGAAAAATACGGTCGGTATTGTTACAGCATTGCGTTTCGCATTCTTCAAAGTGATGACGACGCGGAGGAGTGTGTCAACGATACCTACCTTCGCGCTTGGAACGCAATCCCTCCGAAGCGTCCGCGATGCTTGCGCACCTTTCTTGGAAAAACAACTCGCAACCTGTCGCTGAACCGCTACGAAAAGCAGACCGCCGAGAAACGGGGCGGTGGGCGGATCTCGCTCATCGTGGAGGAGCTTGAGGAATGCTTACCCGATAACACCAACGAGGCGTTGCTGGACAGTATGATTATCCGAACGGCACTGAATCGATTTCTGAAGGAACTTCCGACCAAAGTGCGGCGACTGTTTGTTCAGCGGTATTGGTATATGTATTCCGTGAAGGAGATCGCAGAAAACAACGGTTTGACAGAAAATCAGGTTGCGGTGACGTTGTTTCGCGCGAGAAATAAGCTGAAAACCATACTGGAACAGGAGGAGATCACGTTATGAAAGGAAACCGCTTGCTGAGCGCGATCGGCGGGATCGACGATCGGTATATTACCGAAGCGGCGCCGAAGGAAACCAAGAAACCACCGTCCGTTTTGTGGAAAGCAGCACTCGCTGTGGCGAGTTTTGCGATACTCTTGTCGGCGAGTATACGGATCCCGCAACCCGATCCCGACGAGAAACTGCCGATGCTCTCGATTCGTAGCGGCTTGGACGATGGATACGGGTTTGAAGGACATTTCGTCCACCGTGTTGAGGAACTGACGAATAACAATCCGTGGTATGCCGAGGTTGAGCTGCAAACGTTGCCGGTATATCAAAATGCGGTATATCCACACGTGAAGGATGGGTTTGTCATCGATCCGGATACTGCCGGAATGAAAGAGACGTTGTATAAAACGGCACGCTCCTTAGACATGGATACTACGGCGGAGATCGTGGAAAACAAAGTAGATGGCTGCACTGAAGTATACAGCTATTGTATGGAAAATGAGCGGTACCGGGTGGAGGTGAACGCGTGGCTTATGGTCAACGTTTCGTTTAAGCAGGGTCGGTTTCCCGACGGTCTTACGCTACGATCAGATGCTACGTACGAGCAGTTAGAGGCGACGGCATCCTATCTTCAAGAGGCGTACCATGGCTTACTGAACATGAAAAACCCGACGGTGGACATTTACGAGGGCGATTATTCGGTATACGGTGATAGGCGGCTGCAGCTATCGTTTTATGACACGGCGGAGGACGTGACGGAAAGCATGGTCAACTATGCCTTCCATCGGATTCGGTTTTACGGAAACGAGGACGGATCGCTTAGCCAGGCATCATTTTACGGTGGAACGAGGGATGCCGTTGTCGGTGATTATCCGATCATCACGGTGGATGAAGCGGAGAAGTTGCTGATCGAGGGACGGTATCTGACAAGCGTGCCGGATGCATTTCCCGGTGCAGAGGCGATCGGTAAGGTGGAACTGGTGTATCGCGTGGACAGCCGAGAAGAATTCTTCATTCCATACTACAGATTTTACGTGAAATTGGATGAGTCACACGATATAGAGGAATTGAATCTGATCACCTACGGCACGTATTACGTACCTGCCGTATCGGGGGAGTATATTGAAAACGTGTCACGCTGGGACGGCTCTTTCCAGTAAAGGAAGGACGATGTGCAGCGGCATCCGCAAGGGTGCCGCTGCATTTTTGTAGGAGTCCATCGGAATATTCTATCTTGCTTTTTCTGATTTTCAAGAGTATAATGAGTGCGATTACACAGGCGGAGGAGGTGATAGCGATGGAGCTGCTGCAAAATTTACATACGCATTCCACCTTTTGTGATGGGAAGCATACCCCCGAGGAGCTGATTTCTCTCGCCCAACAGAAGGGCTTTACCTCACTGGGATTTTCGGGGCATTGTCCGATGTGGTATTCGGCGTACAAGGCGATCACTGTGGAGACAAACGAGGCGTACAAGCGCGAGATCACGGCACTGAAGCAGAAGTACAAGGATACCTTCCCGCTCTTTCTTGGGTTGGAGGTGGATATGTACTCGGGTGTGGACATGACCGGCTACGACTACCTCATCGGCACGGTACACTACCTCAAAATCGGGGACGAATTTGTCGGCTTTGACCGTGATGCCACTGTGGTGCAGGACGTGATTGATACCCACTTCAGCGGCGACGGACTGGCTTTTGCCAAGGCGTATTACGAAGCCTTGGCGCAGTTGCCGCAGTACGGTACGTTTGATATCTTGGGGCACTTTGATCTGCTGGTGAAGAATTTGGATGCGCTGCAGATGTTCGATGAGCAGGATCCGCGTTATGTGGGGTATGCACTGGAGGCGATGCACGCTCTCAAAGGTAAAATTCCGCTGTTTGAGGTGAACACCGGTGCGATGGCGCGCGGATACCGCCAGGTACCGTATCCGTCGTTACACCTGATGCGTGAGCTGAAGCAGTGCGGCTTCGGTGCGATCATCTCCTCCGATTGCCACGATGGTGCGGCACTGGATGTTGGGTTTGAGCAATCGGCAGAGCTGCTCAAAGCCGCCGGCTTTACCGAGCGGTATATTCTGACCGATACGGGATTTCAAGCGGTGGCTTTGTAAGGGGAGAAAAGTATGAATGTCGTCACGATGCTGATGCTGACGTTTGCCGTGCTTGGCGGTCTGGATCGCATTTTTGGTAACCGTTTTGGGTTGGGCAAAGAGTTTGACAAGGGATTTATGCTGCTCGGTAATATGGCGCTGTCGATGATCGGCATGATCGTTATTTCGCCGCTGATCGCCGACCTGCTGCAGCCGTGTTTTGCTTGGGTGTATGCAACACTCGGAATCGATCCGTCGATCATTCCGGCATCGCTGTTCGCCAACGACATGGGCGGTGCGCCGCTGGCAAAGGAGGTAGCGCAAAACGGATCGATCGGTATGTATAACGCGCTGGTCGTCTCGTCGATGATGGGTTGTACCATTTCCTTCACCGTGCCGTATGCGCTTGGTGTGGTCAAAAAAGAGTGTCACCGCGAGCTGTTTTTGGGACTCTTGTGCGGTATCGTCACGATTCCGATCGGTTGCTTTATCTCGGGGTTTCTGCTGGGCATCCCCGTGCTGCAGAACCTTTTCAACCTGTTGCCTCTCATCGTGTTTTCGGCAGTTATCGCCTGCGGTCTGATATTCGCACCGGAGTTTTCAGTGAAATGCTTTTCCGTGCTTGGCTTACTGATCAAGGCCCTTGTCACGGTCGGTCTGCTGCTGGGAATGTTTGAGTTTCTTACGGGCATCGCTCTTGTGAAGGGCTTGGCGGATATCATGGAGGGCGCTGACATCTGCTTTAACGCCGCCGTGGTATTGGCAGGCGCGTTCCCGTTCATGCACGTGGTTTCGTATGTGCTGAAGAAGCCGCTGGCGTGGTTTGGCGGTCGCATGAAGATCAGTGCCGTTGCGGCGACGGGGTTACTTTCCACCATTGTGACCAATGCAACGACCTTGGAAATGATGAACCGCATGGACAAAAAGGGTGCGCTGCTGAACGCCTCATTTGCGGTGTCAGCGGCCTTTACGCTTGGCGGTCACTTGGCCTTCACTATGGCGTTTGACGCCGCGTATATCGTGCCCGTCATCGTAGCAAAGCTACTGTCCGGTATTCCGGCGGTGGTGCTGGCGTCGATCGTGTACAAACGGCTGTACCGTGAACAGGAATTTATCTAAATGCACAAAAAATCCTCCGCCAACGCAGTGGCGGAGGATTTTGTTATGCCCGAAGGAGCTGTTCGAGGAGTGCGATCTCATCGTCGGAGAAATCGCAGTTGTAAACAGCGGCGACGTTTTCACGGATCTGTGCGGGGCTGCTGGCACCGACCAGCACACTGGTGATACCGCCGACACCGAGCAGCCACGCGATCGCCATTTGCGCGAGCGTTTGACCACGCGCGGCGGCGACCTCATTCAATCGTGTGACCTTTTGCAGCAGATCGGAGCTGATGCGCTCTGCGCTGAGGAACGTATCCGGCTTTGCCGCGCGGGAATTCGCCGGGATCCCCTGCAGGTATTTGTCCGAAAGGATGCCCTGCTCCAGAGGTGAAAAAGCGATGGAGCCCATACCGACACCGTGTGTGGCGTCCAGCGTGCCGTCGGTCTGCACATGACGGTCGAGCATCGAAAAGCGGAACTGGTGGATCAGGCAATGCACGCCCATATCCTCAAGCATCGCCTGTGCCTTGGCAGCGGTGGGAGCATCGTAGTTGGAAATGCCGACGTACAGCGCCTTGCCGCTGCGCACGATATCCCGTAGTGCTCCCATTGTCTCATCGAGAGGTGTATTGGGATCCATACGGTGGTGATAGAAAATATCGACATAATCGAGTCCCATCCGCTTCAGACTGGCATCCAGGCTGGAAATGAGGTATTTACGGCTGCCGAAATCACCGTAGGGACCGGGATGCATATAATAACCGGCTTTTGTAGAGATCACCAGTTCGTCGCGATAAGGGGAAAGTACCTCTTTCATGATCCTGCCGAAGTTGCGTTCGGCAGAGCCGGCGAAGGGACGCCCGTAGTTATTTGCCAAGTCAAAATGCGTTACACCCAGGTCAAACGCGGTGGTCAGCATGTCCACCATATTGCTATAATTGTCCACGTCGCTGAAATTGTGCCACAATCCCAGTGACAGAGCGGGGAGTTTAAGACCGCTGCGTCCGCAATAGCGGTAAGGCATCGTATCGTATCGCGCTTGATCGGCAAGGTATGTCATAAGTATCCTCCTCTATATCGTTCTGATTGCAGTATATCATAAGTTGTTTCGAGATGCAATCGCCTGCGCGAATTATGCTGACAGCATAGTTGAAAAACTATGTCGAATATGGTATGATAGGTTGTAATTAAGCAAAGGGGTGCGGATTATGGTGAAGGATACCTCCAAGATCGTGGAAGAGTTAAATCTTTGTCCGGATTTCAAAACATTTTACGGTGAGAACAAAGAGTATATGGTTACCGATACGCTGTCGACGCTGCTCAACCGTTTAATGCAGGAAAAGGGTTTAAGGAAATCACAGGTGATTCGCGATGCCGAATTATCCGAGGTGTACGCTTACCAGATATTTTCGGGACTTCGTGTGCCGGAACGCAAGAAATTGTTGTGTCTTGCGGTGGGTATGAGATTGACGCTGGAAGAAACTCAAGCATTGTTGAAATGCGCGGGATATTCTCCGTTGTATGTAAAACTGGCTTTTGACAGTGTCGTGCTGTATGGCATTTGCAAGTCGCTATCTGTTATCGAAATCAACGAATTGCTGTTTGAATATAACTTGGAAACGTTGGGATAAGTATGAAAAAATGCCCCTTCTGCAAGGCGGAAATTGAAGACAATGCTCGTTTTTGTTTGTATTGTATGACACCACTGGAAGAGAAAAAGGTTACCGCACCGCCGTCACCGAGGCACAGGACACGGTTGGTGCTTTTCGTCGTGGTACTTATCATATCAAGTGTTCTTCTTACGATCCTTTTACTTTTTTCAGGAGATTCCGTGAAAACAGCGAACAGCACAACAACAGTGGCTGCCAAAACATCATCGGTGACGGTAAGCAAACATACCGTCGGCAACGTGATTCCCACGCGTGATACGGGGTCGACCTCGGCGAAGACTACGGCGGTGGATCGCCGAACCACCACGGAGGGGCACGGTACAGGTGCGATTGAACCGACGGCGAGCGGATCATCGCAAACGACCTATGCCGATGTAACGCAGAGTATGGTGATATCCGCTTCTACCACCAACAGTACGAGAAAGACAACCAAGAATAAAACGACCGAAAATAACGTTACTACGGGCAAAACGACGATCAGCACCGTCGCGACGGAGGCAGCACAGACTTCGGTGGTATACAGTTATCGTAAAGCGACGAGCGCAGACAGTCTGATACGGTCTTCGCTGAATTTTCCGAACGATGCGATCGTCATCACCGGTGTAAAAATACCGTCTGTCAACGGCGTGTATGTCGTTCCTGATGTGATCGACGGGTACCGCGTGATTGCTGTTGCGGCGCAGGCGTTTTGCGGCAGTGATGCCCAAATCGTGGCGCTACCGGCAGGGATCAAGGACGTTTGGGACGAGGCATTTGCCGATTGCTATCGGTTGACCGATGTGTTTTTAGCGAGCGAAGCGGTGCATATTGCCAAATCGGCTTTTGCTGCCGAGGGAGAGCGTGTCGGTACGCTGACGTTGCATTGCCGCTTCGACTGCCGGGACGAGGAGTATTATTATTACCGTAATGAGCCCGTGCGGGAGGCGTATGCTGCAGCATACCGCGAGTGGGATGGAGATACGGTTGAGTGGGGTGCGACAGAATGACGCGGGAACAATACATGGATACCGTGTTTAAAACCTATCGCTTAGTCAGTGTATTATCCGACCGCAATGGTGGTCGCGTATATCGTCTGCGCCATCGAGAGCAGGGGAAAGATATCGTTCTGCGCAGTTTTGTTACACCGGTACAGGCGTACGAAGTGCTTTGCGGTGTGCGTTCGCAGAACCTTCCGGAAATATATGACAGCGTGCTGCTGGAGGATGGGCAGGTCGTTTTGGAGGAGTATATCAGCGGTATGACAGTGGCACAGGTGATGGAAAGTGGTCATTACCGCCGCAGTGGTGCAAAGCGGGTGCTATCCGGTGTTTGTTGCGCGTTATCGGTGCTTCACGAGCTGGAACTGGTTCACCGCGATGTGAAACCGGAAAATGTGATCGTTACCTCGGAAGGCCGAGTCGTACTGATTGATTTTAACGCCTCGCGTAAGGTGATGGTCGGGTCGAAGGATACCGCGGTGATGGGGACGGTTGGGTATGTCTCACCGGAACAACTGGGCGTGTCACAGAGTGACTCGCGCACGGACGTGTATGCGGTTGGCGTATTGCTGAATGTGATGATGACCGGCAAGCACCCCAGCGAGCAGTTAGCACATGGGCATGCGGGCCGACTTGTGCGGAAATGCACCAATATCAATCCCGGGGAACGGTTTCAAACCGCCGAGCAGCTGCTGAAAGCACTATAAAAGCAAGGGCTACTGTCGTGTCTGACAGTAGCCCTTGTTCATTTCCTTGTGACCAGTTCTTCCAATGTCTTACGCTTTTTGGTACGCAACGGATCATCAGCCTTAGCATATCCCAGCGTGATGACGAGACGTACGGCACCGTCCAGGTCGCACAGCTCGCGGATCGTATTGTCATCCAGCCAGCCGAGGATACAGGTGCCGAGCCCCTGCGCAGTGGCTTCGGCGGTGAGATACGCCGCCGCGATGCCGATATCGATGGAGCGGTAGTCGTTGTGCTTGAGCTGGGCTCCCACCGCCGCCGTCTTGACGTACGGCTTTTCGGAGATGACAATAACGACGGGGGCTTGCGCCGCAAAGCGGTTCATTCCCATACCCATGGTGGCTTTGGCGACCTGCTTTGCTACTTCACCGCGGCAGACGGTGATATGATACGGCTGACCGTTGCAGGCGGAGGGGGAGAGGCGCACCGATTCCAGAATGGCGGCGAGTTTTTCCTCCTCCACGGGGCGGTCGGGGTCGTAGCTGCGGCAGGACTGACGGGTTTGGGCAATTTCTGAAAAATTCATACGAACCTCCTTATAAGCACAACGCCCCACGGCGCGAAGAGCGGGCGGGGCGTTTGAAATCAGCGCATACCGAAGTTTTCGAGGACGTAATCCATGTCCTTGTCACCTCTGCCGGAGAGGTTGATGAGGACGGAGCCGTGTTCCATTCTTTGAGCGAGCTTCATACCGTAGGCAACGGCGTGTGAGCTTTCAATGGCGGGGATAATACCTTCCAAACGCGCAAGCTTGTAGAATGCGTCGATGGTCTCCTCGTCGTCGATGACGTCGTACTTGACACGGCCGATCTCCTGCAGGAAGGCGTGCTCCGGACCGGAGGAGGGGTAGTCCAGACCGCTGGCGACGGAGTAGACGGGAGCGGGCTCGCCGTTTTCGTCCTTCAGCATAATGCTGTTGAAGCCGTGCATAATGCCCTCCGTTCCATATTTCAGGCTGGCGGCGTGATCGCCCAGCTTCGGGCCACGACCGAGAGGCTCGATGCCGTAGATGTCCACGGGATCATTCAGGAAGCCGGCAAACAGACCGGCAGCGTTGGAGCCGCCACCGACGCAGGCAACGATCGCATTCGGCAGATGACCGGTCATATCGATGAACTGCTCACGGGCTTCGATGCCGACGACGCTCTGAAAGTCACGTACCATCATCGGGAAGGGGTGGGGGCCCAGCACCGAGCCGATGCAGTAGATAGAATCCTTGTATTCCTTGCTGTATGCATCAAATGCCGCATCGACAGCCTCTTTCAGCGTTTGCAGGCCGTGGGTGACCTCCACGACATTGGCACCCAAGATCTTCATACGCGCCACGTTGGGAGCTTGCTTTTTGATATCCACGGTGCCCATATAAATATCGCATTCCAAACCGAAATACGCCGCAGCGGTGGCAAGTGCCACGCCGTGCTGACCGGCACCGGTCTCGGCGATGACCTTTTTCTTACCCATATATTTGGCGAGCAGCGCCTCGCCCATACAGTGATTGAGCTTATGTGCGCCGGAATGGTTCAGATCCTCACGCTTGGCGTACAGCTGCACCTTGCCGCCCAACGCATCGGACAGGCGCTCCAGGTGAGTCACCGGGGTGGGACGACCCTGAAACTCCTTGCGGATGCGACGAAGCTCGGCAATAAACTTGCGCGACTGGCAGATGGAATAGTACGCCTCGGTGATCTCCGCCATAGCGGCCTTGAGTTTGTCGTCAACATACACGCCGCCGTATTTGCCGAAATAACCGTCCTTGTCGGGATAGT
>JAGBFF010000042.1 GCA_017936615.1 Clostridia bacterium
CTGCAAAGACGACTGTATTGCAGATGATGGCAGAAAAGAGCGTTGGCAAAAGAATAAATCCGCCTAAACGCAGAATGGCGGCACAGCTTTCGCTGTACCGCCACACTACATAAATACTTCGTTATCGCACCTCGGCTTAACTGTAGGGGCATTTTTATTAACATTAAGTGCTTGTGGTAACAGTGACACCGGAAATGTTAACGGCACTACAGATCCGGCCACAGCCGTTAGTAATTATGATGCAGCAGTGGCGGCAATTGAAGGTGGCAACTACCGTGAGGCCTACGATCTGCTAAAAGCAGACGATAGCGAGGAATCGGCTCGGTTGCTTGTCAATTTTGCGTTTGTGCCGGTGGAAAAAACGATTAACGGCAAAGCTCAAACTACTTATACCTATAATGCAGATGGAAATGTATTGACCGAGACCGTATTCGATGGCATTGGCAATTGGTCTAAGGCCACCTACACTTATGATGCAGGTGGGCAGGTGTTGGCGGTGGAAAGATCCAGTGATACAAACGAGGATTCCTCAAAAATTACGTATACCTACGATACGGAAGGTAATATATTAACCGAGACGGTGTCCCGCAACGACGGAAAGTGGTCAAAATATGTGTACACGTATAATACAGCCGGAAATGTGTTGACCAGGGACTATTCCGACAGCGACGGTGAGTGGTCGAAAATCGTCTACACTTACGACAACGCCGAGAACCTGTTGACCCAGGATTATTCCGACGCTCACGGGTATGATTCAAAAACCACCTACACCTATGATGCCAATGGTACTCTGTTGGCTGAGGCTTTGTCTTATAACAATGGGGCGTGGAAAAAAACCACATATACCTACGATGCAAAGGGAAATATATTGACCGAGGAAGTGTCCCATAGTACCGGAGAGCAATCAAATACCATCTATACGTATAACGCAGATGGAAATGTGTTAACCGTGCATGTGTCTGATAACAATGAGGATTGGTCAAAAACCGTTTATACGTATAATGCGGATGGAAATGTGTCGACTAGGATTAGGTACACTAACTACGAGGCACTTTGGGAACACACATACACGTGGCAGCTGCTCTATTATCCCAACGGTGTGCCGGAAGCGGTTGTTGAGTTGATTAAGTTTTTTTCTGAATGGTGATGTAACTAAAGTGTATGGCATCTTTAATAAGGTTTCATTTTGCAAAATACATTTAATTCCAAAAAAATGATAACGAGAGCATCAACCAATATTATCGTTAGGAATAATAGCTCACAGTAAACATGGCGAGGGAACGGATTTCCGTTCCCTCGCCTGACTTTTGCACAGCGCTCTATAAGAGTCCGCTGTGCCTGTGCTCTGTGGCGGTCACAGTCGGCTCGGCTGCCTGAGCCTTGCTCTCGGTCGGGGGAGGCTCTTTTCCTTTCTCTGTCGGCTCTACCGCCGTTTTAGGCGGTGTTATTTCGACAGGGGTTTCTGTTTTTATCGTTTCCTCCGATACCGTTGTCGGTGGACTCTCGGTAGGCGGTGGCGCGGTGTTACCTGCGTAAAAGATTTGACATAATTCGTCAATTGTGTTAAACTGTAACGGATGTTAAGGGGGAATAGTACATATGAAACGATATATGGCAGCGGCGGTCGTTATCGTATTATTGCTGTGCTTGGTCGGTTGCGCCAAGGTGACTGACACACCAAAAGACGGTAAATCCACCGCAAAAACGACTGCTTCAACCGTTACGACGGTCGTTTCCACGGTAACAACCGTCACGACGGTCGCGGACGGTGAGGTTTTGAATCCGACGACAACGGTGGACGGCGTAACAGCAACGACCACGACGCAGCCGACGGCGACGCCGACAGAACCCGTAAGCAAAGATTGCACTCATCCGAATGTGAAAGAAGCGACCTGTGACACGCCTTCGGTATGCGCGGATTGCAACAAAACGATGGGTGAGGCACTGGGACACAATTTCGTAGATAAATCCTGTACACGCTGCGGCAGGAAGAACCCGAACTACGTACCGCGCGTGGAGGTGATCGGTGTTAAGCTTAACGAGACTGAGCTGAATATGTTGATTGGCGAAACCGTTACGCTCGTCGCTGCGCTGAATCCGGTCAATGCGACGGACAAGGCTGTGACGTGGAAAAGCTCCAATCCGTCGATCGCAACAGTGTCGGAGGATGGTAAGATCACGGCGGTTGCTATCGGTGAAGCGACGATTACCGCTTCCAGCGTAAACGGCAAGACGGCGACCTGTAAAGTCAGCGTTCAGGATATGGTTGTGGAGATGCCAACATTCCCGTTGGAGCTATTTTACAACGCGCAACACAACGACGTAGCGATTTATATGATGCTGGAGGGTGTTGATTATATCTTCACACAGACGGCGGCCGACAAGGGTACGCTGCTGTTTCTATTTGACGGCTGGTTGTCCTATGCCGGCGACGGTCACGGCGGCTACACCTATCCGAACTTTGGCTGGCGGCTGTATGACAGCAACAATGCTCTGGTTACCGAGGGCATCGCACAAAGTGACGAATCGCTCGCAATCGGCTCCGATATTGCGGGGCTGACGGTGGAAGTTCCGTCGCTTAGCATGGGTAAATATCGGTTGGAGCTATATAGCACCTACGTGCGAAAGAAGTAAAATATAAGCACCCCGAAGCGTCGCTTCGGGGTGCTGTTGCTTTTGTGAGGATTATTGGTCTTTTCGGCGGATCGCGCGGGATATCCCTTCCAACGCGAGCCAACCGACAGCGCCGCAAGCAGCAATGATTCCGGCCTTGCCCCACGGGGCGGATGCCAAGCCATTCAGGAACAGCTCACCGTCGGGATTTTGCATCACCGGGGCAACAAGCACAACGATCCAAACGGCGGCGACAAGCGCCACGGACTTTGCAAGGATCGACACGGCCAATGCACCGCCGCTGATGCTGTGGCGCACCTCGGCTCGGGTGACGGTGCTACCCTCAAATGAGAGAAAACGGGAGAGATAGACTGCGCCGAGCACCAAGATGATGATCTCAGGTATCATATAAGTGGCGTTATACGAGAACGAATAGATCGCCGCCTGCGCGGTGGGGACGGACAGACCTGCCCACACGGTACAGCCCGTGAGGACGTGGCACAGATAGCGCAGGACGCCGGTGACGATAGCAGCAAGTGCCAGTGAGGTTCCCTGTGATGGCCCCGGACGGCGGAATAACCCTGCCAGACCCAGCACCAAAAACGCAACCAAATAATCGAACAGAATGATCATCACGACCGGAACAAAGCCGGTGGCGTAAGACAGATTATCCATACCAAGAAGCATTTGGATCAGACCGTAGGTGGCGGCGGTGACAAGTCCCCAGCGGGTGCCGTAGCGGTAGGCAATGATGATAAGTGGCAGCATGCTGAATGCGGTGACGCTGCCGCCGTAGGGCATATCGACGATTTTGATGACACTAAGTACCGCGGCGAAGGCGAGCATGATCGCACTTTCGGTCAAGCGGTACGCTGTGCGGTTGGTTTGTTTGGACATACTACAACTTCCTTTCTTTCGGCGGTTGCCGTCCTTGAACAAAAAAGACACCCTCCCGAAAAGGAGGGTGTCCTAAAAACACGTAGCGTATACGCCCTGCAGTGCGCGTACACTGAAAAACATCCCTCCGCCGGCATTATCCGGATCAGGTTCCAGGGTTGAAAGCGTTGCTTTCTCTCAGCCGATTGCTCAGCACCCCTTGTTCAATTGCGCTCATTGTAGCACACGCTGCAGCGTTTGTCAAGCGCAAAATGGAAAGTGTTTATGCCAGACGGGCGGCGATCTCATCGAGGAATTCCACCGAGCCGACGCGGCGCTTGTTTTCCAGCGTGGACAGCAGGTACAGATCCCCGGTCATTACGCCGTCCTCGATGGTCTGCAATGTGGCCCGTTCCAAACGGTCGGAAAAATCAACCAGTTCCGGCAGCTCATCCAACTCACCGCGCTTGCGTAACGCGCCCGACCAAGCAAAAATGGTGGCAACCGAGTTGGTGGAGGTCGGCTCACCCTTCAGGTGTTTGTAATAGTGACGGGTGACGGTGCCGTGAGCGGCTTCGTATTCGTACAACCCATCGGGTGAGACCAGCACGCTGGTCATCATGGCGAGTGAACCAAACGCCGTGGCAACCATATCGCTCATCACGTCGCCGTCGTAGTTCTTGCACGCCCAGATAAAACCGCCTTTCGAGCGGATAACACGGGCTACGGCGTCGTCGATGAGGGTGTAGAAATATTCGATGCCGGCTTCCTCAAACGCGGTCTTATACTCCGCTTCATAGATATCCGCGAAGATGTCCTTAAAGCGGTGATCGTAGATCTTGGAAATGGTGTCCTTGGTGGAGAACCACAGATCCTGCTTTTGATCCAAGGCGTATTTGAAGCACGCGTGCGCAAAGCTGGCGATGGAAGCATCGGTGTTGTGCACACCTTGAATGATGCCCGCACCGTCAAAATCGTGGATGGTTTTTCGGTCGGTGTGGCCGTCGGGGTAGGTGACGACCAGCTCCGCCTTGGCAGCACCGTCGACGTACAGCTCGGAGTTTTTGTACACGTCGCCGTAGGCGTGACGGGCGAGGGTGATCGGCTTCTCCCACGTGGAAACGCTGGGGGTGATACCCTTTACCACGATAGGGGCACGGAATACGGTGCCGTCCAGCGCGGCGCGCAATGTGCCGTTGGGGCTCTTCCACATTTCCTTAAGCTTGTACTCCTCTACACGCTGTGCGTTGGGGGTGATGGTGGCGCACTTGACGCCGACGCCGTATTTCTTGATGGCGTTGGCGGCATCAACCGTGACCTGATCGTTCGTTTCATCACGATAGGGCAGGCCGAGATCGTAATATTCACACTTCAGATCGATAAACGGTGTCAGCAGGCGGTCCTTGATTTCTTTCCACAGGATGCGGGTCATTTCGTCGCCGTCCATTTCGACGAGCGGCGTCTTCATTTGAATTTTTGCCATACTAGTTCCTTCTCTCTCTTTTGAACTGTGAGATTATTATAACGGATTTTTGAGCAACCCGCAACTGTTTTATGCAGTTTTTCTTGCGCGAAACGGACAACTGTTGTATACTTACAGTGTATACACTGTAAAGCAGGTGAAAACATGTACCAATCGCCCTTAGGACAGCCGATGCTGTGGCCGGCGCAGATTGAAAAAAGAAACATCCGCCGCGATGCGAACTTCGTTGGGTTTGTGCTGATCGCTTTGCTGGTGGCGCAGCTCGTTGTGGCGTTCGGCCTGCGGTTTTTGACAGCGGCGAGGCTGCTGAACGTCGCCACGCTGGACAACACGGGGTATCTGTTTTTGAATATGCTGCTGTACATTGTATATCTAGCGGTGCCTGCGGTGCTGGTCGCACTGATCGCACGGCGACGGCAGAACCCGTTTCCCACGCGGCGTGTCAGTGTCGGGAATTATGCCGTGGCACTGTTTGGCGGTATGACGATGGCGGTGGCGGCAAATTATGCGACCAGCCTGATCATGAGCATTTTGACAGCTGTGGGTGTGCCGTATCCGCAATTCCCGCAAACACAGTCGGGCACGCCTGTGAGCCTGATATTAAACTTGGTCTCCACCGCTGTGTTGCCGGCGCTGCTTGAGGAAATGGTGATGCGCGGCTATGTGCTGGGCGCGCTTCGACGCTACGGTGACAAGTTGGCAGTCATTTTGTCGGCAGCACTGTTCGGTTTGATTCACGGTAACGTGCTGCAGGTGCCGTTTGCGTTTTTCCTCGGCTTGACACTCGGTTGGTTGGTCGTGCAGACAGGGAGCATCTGGCCGGCAGTGCTGCTACATTTCGGTAACAACGCTATGTCGGTGCTGCTCGATTACGTAGAGCTTGCGGTGGGAGACAATGCCACGGCGACGGTATTGACCTTTTTGGTGTTGGTCGTGATCGGTACGGCGGTGTTGTCGGCGGCTTTTTTATCAAACAAAAAGCGTGGCGAGGATCTGCTGCGTCCGGTAGGAAACGGGATATCGCCGTTATCGGTGTCACAACGGGTCACGACGGTTTTGACGGCACCTGCCATGATCGTGGGAGTATGTATATGGGTTTTGACGTTGATACTATCAATATGATCGACTGCGAGACGGACGAGCGGTTTATGCGTCAGGCGCTGGAGCTCGCACGCGAAGCGGCGGCGGAGGGCGAGGTGCCGGTCGGCGCGGTGATCGTGCGCGACGGCACCGTGATCGCCACGGGTCGTAACCGCCGTGAGGTGGGGCGACAGGCGTTGGCACACGCGGAGATCGAGGCGATCTACGGAGCCTGTGCGGCACTTGGCGGTTGGCGGCTGTCCGGGTGCACGCTGTATGTCACACTGGAGCCTTGTCCGATGTGTGCCGGGGCGATCATCAACGCGCGTATCGATCGGGTGGTGTACGGTGCGCCCGATCCGAAGGCAGGCTCTTGCGGATCGCTGACCGATCTGTTTGGGATGCCGTTCAATCATCAACCGCTATGCGACGGCGGCGTGCTGGAAGAGGCGTGCGCCGGTGTGCTTCGCGATTTTTTTCGCACGCTGCGGCAGCAGCGGGGCGGATAACGGAGGTGGCGTATGGAAGACCGCGACATCAGTTTTGAAGCAACACAGTTTGAGTTTTTGCATTCTCTGGAAACGAACCCCAAGCCGGAGGATTTCTATATGCATGCGCACGAGCGGTTTGAGTTGTTCCATTTTATTTCAGGAAACGCCAAGTATTTGGTGGAGGGCACCGAATATACGCTCAATCCGCACGACACCTTGTTGATGCGTCCCTTTGAGGTGCATCGACTGGTACTGCTGGATGACAGCGTGCCGTACGAACGTACAGTCGTACATTTTTCTGCAGATATGCTCAGCGGCGACGATGCCGTGAATAGCGTGCTGCTTCGGCCGTTTTACGGACGTGAACTGGGGCGTGGCAATCGCTATGAGGCGACGGATTTTTCGGGAGAGGGGTGGCCGTTCCACGGTGATCCCGGTACGTTGATCGAGCGGCTTGGGAACGATGCTGAAGTGTTTATCGCCTCCAAGGTGCGGTCGTTTTTAGCGGAAACGCTGTTGCCGTTTGCCGAGCGCGATCGTAACGAAACACAGTTTTCTGCCAAGATCTCGGACGTGTTGGAATACATCAATGCGCATCTGTACGAGGATCTGTCGGTCGCCTATATCTGCGAGGCGTGCTTCTTGAGCCGCGCGCAGTTGAATCGGTTGTTTAAGTATGCGACCGGAACCTCGGTGTGGCAGTATATCACCACCAAACGTTTGCTGCAGGCGAAAACGCTGATCCGCTCCGGCGAAAGACCTACCGACGTGTACGAGCGGTGTGGTTTTGCGGAGTATTCGTCGTTTTACCGCGCCTACAAAGCCAAGTTCGGAAATTCGCCTGAGCAGGACAAAGCGCGTCTGACGCGCGCGATCGCCGGCGACCCATTTCCTTGAAAAGAGCGAAAATGCAATATAATTGGTAAAAATTGCAATAGAAATAAGCAAATAAACCCAATATAATGGACGTATAAGGAGGAATGGGTCTTGAATACAAATTACTTGCTGCGCACCCCTGCGGCGGAGGCGTTGTATGATAAGGTGGTCAAGCTGCCGATCATCGACTATCATTGCCATTTGTCCCCGAAGGAGATCGAAGAGGATGCGCCATTTACCTCCATCGGCGAGCTGTGGCTCGGCGCTGACCATTATAAGTGGCGTCTGATGCGCGCTGCCGGTGTGGAGGAGCGGTACATTACGGGCGATGCCCCGTATCAGGAGAAATTCCGCAAGTTTGCCGAGGCGCTGTCACTCGCAGCGGGCAGTCCGCTGTATCATTGGGCGCATATGGAGCTGTCGCTGTATTTCGGTATTGATGAGTATTTGACTGCCGATAACGCCGACGAGATATGGGAGCGTGCCAATGCGGTCATCCGCGAAGAGGGGCTCTCGCCCCGTCGCATGATCCGTAAGGCAGGGGTCGCGTATCTCGCCACCACCGACGACGTGATCGATTCGTTGGAACACCATCGCCGCATTCGGGAGGACAAGTCCTTCGAAACGGTGGTTGCCCCGTCGTTCCGTACCGACAATGTGCTGCTCATACGCCGCGCCGGCTATGCGGCGTACGCCGAAAAGCTGTCGGCGGTCAGCGGTGTGCAGGTGAAGGATCTCGCTTCACTTAAGCAGGCGTTGCTGCAGCGATTGGATCACTTCTGCGAGAATAACTGCAAGTTCACGGATATTGGCATCCCTGAGTTTCCGTCCCATATTGCTACCGATGCCGAGGCCGACGCGACCTATCGCAAGGCGTTGGCAGGCGAGCCGATCGGCGATGAGGAGTACCGTGGCTTCCTTGGTAATATGTACCTGCTTCTGGGAAAAGAATATCAGCGTCGCGGGTTGGTGATGCAGTGGCATCTGGCGGTATATCGCAATGCCAGCACCAATCTGTTTAAAAAACTCGGCCCTGATTGTGGCGGCGACTGTGTCGGCGATCCACTTAAGGGTGCAGATATCATTCGTATGTTGGACGCCATTGAGCAGGAAGCCGGCGCTGTGCCGCAGACCATCCTGTACACACTGCATCCCGGTATGGCCGATCAACTGCAGACGATTGCCGGCAGCTTCCGCAACGTACGTTGCGGTACGGCGTGGTGGTTCTGCGACCATCGCCGCGGTATCGAGCAGCAGATCGAGGTCATTGCTGAGCTTGGCCATTTGGGTGCGTTCCTCGGCATGCTGACCGACAGCCGCAGCTTCCTGTCGTATGCGCGACACGATTATTTTCGCCGCATTTTGTGCAACAAGCTGGCTACGTGGTGTGACAACGGCGAGTTCGACCCTGTGATGGCAGAAACGGTCGCGCGCCGTGTGTGTTGTGAAAATATTAAAACGTTGATAGGAGGATAAGCAAATGAAACTGACGTTCCGCTGGTACGGAGACGACGATCCCGTTACCCTGTCCCACATTCGGCAGATCCCGCAGATGACGGGTATCGTCTCTGCCATCTACGACACCCCCGTGGGTGAGGTGTGGAGCCGCGAGAGCATTGCCGCTATGAAGAAGAAGGCCAACGACAACGGTCTTGCTTTTGAAGTGGTAGAGAGCGTTCCGGTCCACGAGGATATCAAGCTGGGCAACGAAAACGCCCCGCGTCTGATCGAAAACTACTGCGAAAACGTGCGTCGCTTGGGCGAAGCCGGTGTCAAGTGTATCTGCTACAACTTTATGCCGGTGTTCGACTGGCTGCGTAGTGAGCTGGAGCATGCACAGGTCGACGGTGCCAATGCGCTCGCGTATGACGAGAACACGGTGCTTGCGATGGATCCTCTGAAGGGTGACCTGTCGCTGCCGGGCTGGGATTCCAGCTACACCAAGGCGCAGATGCAGGATCTGCTCAACGCGTATGCGGAGCTGGGCGAGGAGCAGCTGTGGAAGAATCTTGAAGCCTTCCTGAAGGCGGTCATTCCGGTCGCCAAGGAGGCAGGCGTCAACATGGCGATCCATCCGGACGATCCGCCCTGGGGTATGTTCGGTCTGCCGCGTATCATCACCGGCAAGAAGAACCTGCAACGCTTCTTTGATATCGTTCCCGAGACCAACAACGGTTTGACGCTGTGTACCGGTTCCTTCGGTGCCAATCCGGAGAACGATCTGGTGGATATGGCGGACAGTTTTGCCGATCGCATTCATTTTCTCCACCTGCGCAACATCAAGATCACCGGCGACCGTCAGTTCGAGGAAGTCGGTCATCCTACCGCGTGCGGCTCCATTGATATGTACGGGGTTGCTAAGGCGTTGGTGAAGAAGGGTTGGGACGGTTACGTGCGCCCTGACCATGGTCGTATGATCTGGGGTGAGACCGGCCGTTACGGGTATGGCTTGTTTGACCGTGCGCTCGGTGCGACCTACATCGTGGGTCTGTTTGAAGCTCTGGAAAAGGAGAATGCGAAATGAGTAAAGTCATCGTTGTTACCGGTGCCGGCGGCGTGCTGTGCTCCGGATTTGCTGAGTATCTGGCGAAGCAGGGTCACAAGGTGGCACTGCTCGACCTGAACGAGCGGGCGGCACAGGCGGTTGCGGATCGCATCAATGCCGAGGGCGGCGTCGCCAAGGCGTATGCCTGTAACGTGCTGGATAAAGCGTGCATCGAGGGCGTTCACGCGAAGGTGTTGGCGGACCTCGGTAAGTGCGATATCCTCATCAACGGCGCGGGCGGCAACAGCCCGAAGTGCACCACCCTGCACGAGGAATATGTGGCAGGGGATGAGACCGCAACCGAGTTTTTGACCTTCTTCAATATTGACGAAAAGGGCTTTGATTTGTGTTTGACCTGAACCTCAAGGGCGTTCTGCTGCCCAGCCAGGTGTTTATGCCGGATATGCTGGATCGTCCCGGCTGCTGCGTGCTGAACGTGTCCTCGATGAACGCGTACCGTCCGCTGACCAAGATTCCGGCGTACTCCGCTGCCAAGGCGGCGGTGACCAACTTCACCTCGTGGCTGGCGGTTCACTTTGCCAAGGAGGGTATCCGCGTCAACGCGATCGCGCCCGGCTTCTTTGTGACCAATCAAAACCGCGCGCTGCTGTTTGATGCCGAGGGCAACCCCACGGCGCGTACCGAAAAGATCCTGCGTTCCACCCCGATGGGGCGCTTTGGTGAGTCCGAGGAGCTGCTCGGCACGCTGGATTGGTTGCTGGATGACAAAAAATCTGGCTTTGTGACCGGCATCACCGTGCCGGTAGACGGCGGTTTCTCCGCCTATTCGGGAGTGTGATCGCAATGGAAGATCTGCGCATTTTTGCGTTTGCGGACGAGGCCGATCCGAACTTTGACGGTCAGATCGACGCGATGCTTCGCAACGACCTGCAGGGTATTGAGATCCGCAACGTTGACGGCGAAAATATCGGCGATATTTCTTTGGATAAAGCGCGCGAGCTGCGCCACCGTCTGGACGATGCCGGTCTGATCACGTGGTCGATCGGCTCCCCCATCGGTAAGATCCACATTGAGACCGATGATTTCGAGGCGCACAAGGAGACGTTCAAGCGTCAGTTGGAGATCGCGCACATTCTGGGCGCGGAAAACCTGCGGATGTTCTCCTTCTATATGCCGAAGGACAAGGACCCCGCGATCTACAAAAACGAGGTCATCGACCGTCTCGGCGTGCTTACTAATCTGGCGATCGGCAGCGGTGTGCTGCTGTGCCACGAAAACGAAAAGGGCATCTACGGCGATAACGCCGCCCGTTGCCTGGAGATTCTGGAAGCGGTGCCGTTGCTGCGTGCTGTGTTTGATCCGGCGAATTTCGTGCAGTGCGGTCAGGATACCATCGAAGCGTGGGAGCTGCTCAAGCCGTACGTGAAGTATATGCACATCAAGGATGCCAAGCACGACGGCTCGGTCGTTCCCGCCGGTCTTGGCGACGGCAACCTGTCCTACCTGCTCGCGGAGTACCGACTGCAGGGTGGTCGAGAGTTCACGATGGAGCCCCACCTATCCGAGTTTGTCGGCTTGGGTGTACTGGAGCGTGAAGGCGAAAAGAGTCAGGTCGGCGAGTTTGGCTACGCAACGCAGGCAGCGGCGTTTGATGCCGGCGTTGCGGCGTTCCGTGCGATCGTGGGATAAACAGCAAGGGGTGTTGACTGTGAAAAAGGTCAAATTAGGTGTTATCGGTCTTGGTAATATGGGTAGTGCCCATTGCAAGAACATAGAGGGCGGACATTGCCCTGATGTGGAGTTGGTCGCCGTGGCGGATGTTAAGCCGGAGCGGTTGGCGTGGGCGGAAGCGGAGCTGCCCGAAGGCATCGCCCGCTTTGACAGTGCGGATGCGTTGATCGAAAGCGGCGTGGCCGAGGCGATCCTGATCGCCGTGCCGCACTACCAGCATCCGCCGATCGCCATCAAGGCGTTTGAACACGGGCTGCACGTACTGACCGAAAAGCCGGCCGGTGTGTATACCAAGCAGGTGCGTGAGATGAATGAGGCGGCGGACAAATCCGGCTGCAAGTTCGCTATTATGTGGAACTGGCGCGCACATCCGCTGTTCGTAAAGCTGAAGGAATTGCTTGCCGATGGCAAGTATGGCGAGATCCGTCGCGTGAATTGGCTTATTACCCTGTGGTATCGCTCACAGGCCTATTACGATTCCGGCGATTGGCGTGCCTCGTGGGTCGGTGAAGGCGGCGGTGTGCTGATGAATCAGTGCCCCCACCAGCTGGACTTGTGGCAGTGGCTGTGCGGTATGCCCAAGACGGTCAGCGCCAAGCTGTTGTACGGTAAGTGGCACGACATTGAGGTCGAGGACGATGCCACCATCGTGGTGGAGTACGAAAACGGTGCAACCGGCGTGTTTGTTTCCAGTACCGGTGACGCTCACGGCACGAACCGTTTGGAGATCCTGCTGGACGGTGCGAAGATCGTGGCGGAAAAAGAGACCTTGACCGTGACGGAGTTTGCATCCTCCATTGATGAATTTACTTACAATGCTCCCGCGTCCGGAGAACTGGAAAAGACGGAGATCGTTTATCAGTTTGAGGACGAGGATTTCCTGCACGCGAAGGTGCTGAATGCTTTTGCACGGTCGATCCTGTACGGTGAACCTATGTATGCGGACGGCCGCGAGGGTCTCCGCGAGATCACACTGGCAAACGCTGCATATCTGTCGGATTGGCTGGGCAAGCCGATCGAGCTGCCGCTGGACGAGGACCAGTATTTTAGCGAGCTGCAAAAGCGAATCCAAACGTCAAAAATGCGCACAGCGACCACCAGGGACGACGGGCACGTCGACCACCGCAGCCGCTGGCGTGTGAAATGGTAAAAAAGGAGCGAGGATTGTGAAAAAATTTTTCCGGGAATTCAAAGACTTCATTGCCAAAGGCAACGTTGTTGATATGGCGGTTGCGGTCGTTATCGGCGGCGCGTTCAAGGAGATCGTCAACGCGTTGGTCAACGACATTATTATGCCGTTCATCGGTATGATGACGGGTGGAGCAAGCATGTCGGATTGGAAGTACGTCATCACTCCCGAAAAGCTGGCGGCGGACGGTACCGTGCTGGAGGCGGAAAACGCCTTGATGTACGGTGATCTCATCCAAAAGATCGTGGACTTCCTCATCATCGCGCTGTGCATTTTCGTGGCACTCAAGGTCGTGCTGGCACTGCAGACCAAGACCCGCGAGCTGGCACACAAAAAGGAGGAAGAGGCCGCCGCTGAGGCTGCGGCGGAAGCACCTGCCGAGACAGAAATGGATGTTCTCAAGGATATCCGTGAGCTGCTCAAGGCGAAAGACGAGAAATAACCAAAAAAGCAGAGCAGACGCTGAAATAGTCAATAGTTAGTAGACACAAAAAGAACAGAATCAAACTGCCAGTTCAATCCTGTATTGGACTGGCGGTTTTCTTTTGAGCTTTCGAACAGGACGTATGTAATTGAAGTAGTAAACGGTATCAGCTACAAC
>JAGBFF010000043.1 GCA_017936615.1 Clostridia bacterium
ACTGAAAAGTATGATACAATACAAACAATAGTATGCGTCAGAATAGGGGATAGCAAGTATGATCAAGGCGGAATGGAAAAAATTCAAGAGCGGCACCGATGTACGCGCCGTGGCACTGGACGGTGTGCCGGGTCAGCCGTGTGAGTTGACGGATGACGTTGTCAGCGGCATTGTCAAAGCGTTCACCTGCTGGTTGTCTGACAAATCGGGCAAGCCTGCGTCGGCGCTGACGGTATCGGTAGGTCGTGACAGCCGATTGTCGGGTCCCCGTATTCGCGATGCTGTGACGGCGGCTCTGAAGAGCGCCGGCGTTCGTGTGTTGGATTGTGGGCTGGCATCTACACCGGCTATGTTTATGACGACGGTGGATCTGTCGTGCGACGGTGCGGTGCAGATTACCGCCAGCCATCATCCGTGGAATCGTAACGGTTTGAAGTTCTTCTTGCCGTCGGGCGGTATTGAGGGCAGCGATCTCAGTGAGATTCTCGAGCTGGCAAGCGAGGGTAAAGCGGCACCTGAAGCGGTCGGGACGGTCGAAGAGGTTGCCTATATGACGCAGTATGCCGCGCGGCTTCGTCAGTTGATCATTGATGGGGCAAACAACGGTGACAAACCGCTTGCCGGTATGCACATTGTAGTGGATGCCGGTAATGGTGCCGGTGGCTTTTATGCCTCCGATGTGCTGCAGCCGCTCGGTGCCGATGTGTCGGGCAGCCAGTTTCTCGAGCCGGACGGCCATTTTCCGAATCATATTCCGAACCCCGAAAATGCCGAGGCCATGGCATCGATCTGCGCTGCGGTCACCGCATCGAAAGCCGATCTTGGCGTGATTTTTGATACGGACGTCGATCGTGCCGGCTGTGTCGGTGCGGACGGCCGTGAGATCAACCGTAACCGTTTGGTGGCGTTGGCATCGGCTATTGCGTTGGAAGGCAATCAGGGCGGCACGATCGTGACCGATTCCATCACCTCGGATGGTCTGAAGCAGTTTATCGAGCAGGTGTTGGGCGGTGTCCATTGCCGCTTCAAACGTGGCTATAAAAACGTTATCAACGAATCCCTGCGGCTGAATGCGGAATGCGTTAATTCGCCGCTGGCGATCGAAACGTCGGGGCATGCGGCACTGCGTGACAATTATTTTTTGGATGATGGCGCCTATCTGGTGACTCGTATAATTATCAAAGCCGTACAGCTGCGCCGCGAAGGGAAAACACTGGATGACCTGATTGCTGCGCTGCCTGAGCCTGCAGAGGGCTGCGAACTGCGCTTTACCATTACCGAGACGGAATTCCGTGCATACGGCGAGCAGGTGCTTGCCGAGCTGGAGACGTATGCCACCGATAACGGTTGGCAGGTGGCAGACGACAGCCGCGAGGGCGTGCGCGTTTCTTTCGGTAAGGATGAGGGAGACGGTTGGTTTTTGCTGCGCTTGAGCGTGCATGATCCGGTGATGCCGCTGAATGTGGAAAGCAACGTCATCGGGGGCTGTGATGTGATTTTGTCGAAGCTGTTGCCGTTTATTGAGGGCAAGAGCGGATTGTGGAGGTAATAGGTATGTCGATGGATTGGACGGAGGTGCGGATCCGCGTTGCGACGGCGGATACCGATCGTGCCTCGGATATTGCCAACATGGCGGTACCGTACGGCATTTATGTGGAGGATTACAGTGACCTGGAGCAGGGAGCGCGCGAGATCGCTCATATCGATCTGATCGATGAAGATCTCTTGAAGCGTGACCGCACGCAGAGCATTATCCACATCTATTTGGAGCCGCAGGAAAACCCCACCGAAACGGTAGCGTTTCTGCGTGAACGGTTTGCCGCTTGCGGTATTGACAACGAAGTGGATACCAACACGATCAGTGAGCAGGATTGGGCGAATAACTGGAAGCAATATTTCAAACCGCTGTCTGTCGGCAAGCGTTTGCTGATCTGTCCGACGTGGGAAACCACGGACAACCCGGAAGGACGCCTAGTGCTGTCCATTGATCCCGGCATGGCGTTCGGTACCGGCGGCCATGACACCACGCGTATGGTGTTGGAGGCGGTAGAGTCTTACATCACACCTGAAACGGACGTGCTGGATGTCGGCTGCGGCAGCGGTATTTTGTCCATCGCCTCGCTGCTGCTTGGCGCGCGCTCGGCAGTTGGTGTGGATATCGATGCGTTGGCGGTAAAAATGGCCTTGGAAAACGGCACGGTCAATGGATACGCTGCGCCGCAGTATACCATTCGCCAAGGCGATCTTGTGGAACAGATCACAGGTCAGTACGAGGTGATCCTCGCCAACATCGTGGCGGATGCCATTCTCAAATTATCACCTGCGATTCCTGCGTTTTTGAAGCCGGGTGGTGTGTATATCGTTTCGGGTATCATTGAAGAACGCGGTGACGAGGTGGAGACCGGCCTGAAAGCGTGTGGATTCACCGTGCGTGAGCGCCGTGTGCACGGAGGCTGGTGCTGCTTCGTCTGTGGAAAGGATTAACGTATGTCACGTTTTTTTGTCGAGCCGTTTTCAGGTGATATCGCGGTGATCACGGGGCAGGATGCCCATCATATTGCGCGTGTGCTGCGGATGCGCGTGGGGGAGAATCTGCTGCTGTGTGACGGCAGCGGTCTGGATTACGGTTGCCGTATCACCGCGATGACAGACGGTGAAGTGCAGGCGCAGGTGCTGTATCGCATCCCCACTGAAAGCGAACCCACGGTATCGGTGACGCTGTATCAAGGTCTTCCCAAAAGCGAAAAAATGGATCTCATCGTGCAAAAGTGTGTGGAGATCGGTATCACGCGTATTGTTCCCGTCGGTATGGCTCGCAGCATTGTTAAGCTGAATGCTGCTGAGGGTGCCAAAAAGCAGGCGCGATGGCAGAAGATTGCCGCTTCAGCTGCTGAGCAAAGCGGTCGGGGTATCATTCCGGAGGTGGCGGAGCCGATCAGCTTCAAGCAGATGCTGGCCGCTGTGCAGTCGGAGCATACGGTCACGTTTTATGAAGGCGGCGGTAAACCGTTGTCTGAACTGGTGAATTCCGAAACCAACGCCGTGTCGCTGGTCATCGGGCCGGAGGGCGGTTTTGAGTCGGAGGAGATCGATCGGCTGCGTGAAGCAGGCGCGCATATCGCCACACTTGGTAAGCGTATCCTGCGTTGCGAAACGGCACCGCTTGTGGCACTGTCGGTCGTGATGCAGTTGACGGGAAATATGAATTAACCGTTGCAAACCGGAAAAACTATGGTACAATAGAATTAATGTTATACAAAAGGAGTTTTGAAGTATGCAGATCACAAAAGAGACCTTGATCGGTGATATCCTGGATATGGATCGCACCACTGCCCCGTATTTTTTGGAAATGGGTATGCACTGCTTGGGTTGCCCGTCGGCCCGTGGCGAGACGTTGGAGCAGGCGTGTGCCGTTCATGGTGTCAATGCCGATGAGCTGGTCGCCAAGATCAACGCTCACCTGAGCAAGTAACACAACCGATACGGGCGGCTCGCGCAGCGGGCCGCCTGTCTTATAGGAGCACGTATGTTGGATTCTCGTTTACGTCTGGCTGCCGATTTGGTGCGACAGGGCAGCCGTGTGGCTGATATTGGCACCGACCATGCACAGCTTCCCGTTGCTTTGGTAGCCGAGGGACGCTGTCCTTCGGCAATCGCATCGGATGTGCGTTCCGGTCCGGTGGAGAATGCTCGCCGCACCGTGGAGCAAGCGGAGCTGACGGAGGCGGTATCCGTTCGCTTGGGCGATGGATTACATACCGTTCATCCCGATGAGGTGGATGACATTGTCATTGCCGGCATGGGCGGCGAGACGATCGCCGCGATATTGGAGGAGGCACCGTGGGTCAAGGATGCACGGTATCGCCTGATCCTTCAGCCGATGACCCGTGCGGAAAAGCTGCGTGCGGCACTGTATGCCAATGGCTTTGAGATTTTGGTCGAACGCGTGACGCGCGTCGGACGGCATTGGTACACCGTGATGTGCGCGGCGTTTACCGGTAAAGTCACGGTGGCGGATGCCGCACACTGCCATGCCGGGCGGATACCGCTGCCGGAAGGTGACGGCTATCTGCAGGTCGTGGAGAACCGCTTGCTGCGTCAGCACCGTGCCTGCCCTACGGAGGAAACCGAGGCGTGTCTTGAGGCGGTACGCCGTTATCGTCGAGAAACACCCGGATTTTTGGAGGAAAAATGATGAAAATTTCCGAAATTTTTGCGTTTTTACAGGAAAAAGCGCCGTTTGAAACCGCCGAAGCGTGGGACAACAGCGGCCTTTTGGTCGGTTCCCCCGACGCCGAAACTGCGGCGGTGGTCGTCGCGCTGGATATCACTGACGATGTCGTGGATACGGCACTCATCGGTGAGGCGAAGCTGATCGTCAGCCATCATCCGGTGATTTTTTCGCCGCTGCGTACGCTGACGACGGATAGCATCCCGTATCGGTTGGCGCGCGAGGGGATCGCGGCGCTGTGCGTACATACGAATTTGGATAAAGCCACCGACGGCGTTAACGATTGTCTGGCAAAGCAGCTCGGTCTGCAGAACGTGCGTGTTGCCGCCGATGGGATGAGCCGCTTGGGCGAATTGCCGCAGGCGGTGACGGCGGCGGCATTTGCCGAGTTTGTTGCGGATACGCTGAAGACCGCCGTGCGGGTGCGGACGGGGGAGAACACCGTTCGCACGGTTGCCTTGTGCGGCGGCGCGGGCGCCGATCTGGTGCTGCCGCTGCTGGACGAAGCCGATGCGGCGCTGACCGGTGAAGTTAAGCACCACGAATGGTTGGCGGTACCGCAGGGGAAAACGTTGGTGGACGGTGGTCATTTTGATACAGAGGTTGCCGTGATCTACCAACTTGCCGATTGGCTGCAGGAAGCGTTTCCGTCGCTGAAGGTGATCGTTCACCGCGGCGATACCCCATATTCTACGATAAAGGACTGACACGATGGCACTGGACGGCGCATTTTTGCACTGCCTGCGCGATGAACTGCGACTTTCGCTGCAGGAGTCGCGCATTGATAAAATCCACCAGCCCTCCAAGGAGGAGCTGGTGTTTGCGATGCGTGGGCGGAATGGTACGGAAAAACTGTACCTCTCCGCGCGCGTCAATTCGCCGCGCGTGCAGCTCACCGCCGTGTCGCTCGAAAATCCCGCGACCCCGCCGCCGTTTTGCATGCTGCTGCGCAAACGCCTGACAGGCGCACGTTTGGTGGATGTTCGTCAACCGGGGCTGGAGCGCGTACTGTATTTTGATTTTGACGCTCTCAACGAATTGGGCGATACCGTGCGCTTGACCGTTGCAGCCGAACTGATGGGGCGTCACAGCAATCTGATCCTCATTGGAGAGGGCGATCGCATTGTGGATGCTATCAAACGCGTGGATCTGTCGATGTCGCCGATCCGCCCCATCCTGCCCGGCGCGCCATATCTGCCTCCGCCATCGGATGCGTCACGGTATGATGCGCTGCTGTGCGAGCCGTCAGAACTTGCCGACGTCGTTCTGCAAAGCGGGCTGCCGACGGATAAAGCATTGCAATCGGCGGTGCAGGGCTTCTCACCGCTCATTTGCCGTGAGATCGCGCACCGCGTGGGTGAGGAGGTCAGCCGCGAGCGACTCGCGGAGGCGATCGGGCGTGTCCGCGAGGCACTACAGCCGAACGGGCGGCGCGTACCGTATTTGCTGTACCGTCCCGACGGATCGCCGTTGGAATTTAGCTTTTTACCCATCACGCAGTACGGATTGGATGCGACGGGGCGTGAAGCACCGACATTTTCCGCGTTGCTGGATGACTTTTATGCCGAAAAGGACGCGGCGGAGCGGATGCGCCGCTGCGCGCACGATATTACGCGAACCCTGACAACAGTGACCGAACGGTTGATCCGCAAGCTCGACAACCAGCGTCGGGAGTTGGCGGCATCGGGAGAGCGAGAGCAGAAACGGTTGTACGCCGATCTCATCAACGCGAATCTGCACGCCATTCCCAAAGGGGCTTCGTCGGTGGATCTGATGAATTACTATGACGAAAACTGTGCGATGCTGACGGTGCCGCTTGACCCGTCGCTGCCTGCGGCACGCAATGCACAGAAGTATTATAAGGAATACCGCAAGGCGAAGACTGCTGAGGAGATCCTGCAGCAGCAGATCGCATTGGGCGAAAACGAACTGCTGTATCTGGAATCGGTGTCGGATGCGCTTTCACGTGCCAAGGACAGCCGTGAACTGGAGGAGCTACGCCGTGAGCTGGAGCAGAGTGGCTATCTTCACGCGAAGAAGGACAAACGCCGTGCCGCGCCGCCAACCAAGCCGCTCTCATTCCGTTCGGATGATGGGTTTACGATCTTGGTGGGGCGCAACAACGTGCAGAACGATCAGTTGACCACGCGCACGGCAAAGGGGAGCGATTGGTGGTTCCATACGAAGAATATTCCCGGCTCGCACACGGTGATCCTCACCGACGGTGTCGAGCCGCCCGAGACGACGCTCCGACAGGCAGCGATCCTCGCGGCAACCCACTCCAAAGCCGCCGCGTCGGCGCAGGTGCCGGTCGATTACACGCAGATCCGTCACGTTAAAAAGCCGTCGGGTGCCAAGCCGGGTATGGTGATTTATGAAAACAATCGTACCGTGTACGTTACCCCCGACACCGCACTGTGCGAGCGGTTGCGTGCGGAGCCGTAGTAGGGGAGGGCCTCTGTGCCCTCCCGCAGTATTGTACCAACCTCAATGGGAGGGCGCAGAGGTCCTCTCCTACAACAGCATACTTGCAAAAAAGAAATCGCAATACCACTTGCGATTTCTTTTTTAATGTGGTACACTATGCTTGCGACGCAAGTTAATACATAAAATTGCCCAAGAGAGCACATTTTACTTTGGTAAAAATGCGCTCTTCGCTTCGTGCTCTCTGGGCATTGTTGAAAACTTGCGTCGCGGCAGTTAGAAGTTGTGCATTTTTCGGTGCGTAGCTTCGGCTGCGCACTTTTTTATTTTAAGGAGAGATAGTATGAGGAAGTTCCAAATGGCGACGCTGATGCTTTGCCTGTCTTTGACGCTTACTGCGTGCACGGTACCGACGCGCGATGCCGCGACGCACACGACGAGTGCGGTTACCACCGTGGCGGCGACGGAGACACCGACTACGACGGTGACGACAACGACGCAGGCACCGACCGCCACCAAGAAGAAGTCGACGACCACTAAAAAGAAAACCACGACCACCAAGAAGAAAACGACGACTACCAAAAAGAAGACCACGACCACTGCCAAGCCGGTTCATCAGCATTCCTATACCAATTACGTCTGCACCGGCTGCGGAGCGATCGATAAGACGCATTCTTTCGAATATCTATCGAATTGGCTGATCGATAACGGAACGGTTGAAGGCAATTATGCTTGCATCGAATTTAACCCCAAAGCAGATAATCCGTTGGTTTACTGCAATGCCAGTATTCGCTATTATCCAGAGTCGATGGATGCAGATGAATGTATCGCCTTTGCCTATTATGAAAAAGAGTACGAAAGTGATATTTACTTTCAAGTTATGCTTTTTCTCTATCAGGGTTTCGGCGAGAGCTATTATATCGCACAGGGTGGATTATATGAGATTGAGGAGTATGGTGTGACCGGATATATTCCGATAGCCAAGTATACGACAAACCGCCCTATTTCTTACGAGTCATGTGAATTAGCTATTCCGTATGAAACCAATGTGGATATGCTTGATGGAGTAAGAATCGATATCAACAACACATTATCGTATGCCAAACAGCTGCTGAAGGACAAGAAAGTCGGTATCACACTGGCCGATCTTGGATTTACCTCCTTCTGACCCGTCAATCTTCGACTAAAAAGTGCAAAAGTTTCACCCGACGGTACAAATAAATCCTGCCCGTGGCGCTATATAATGGAGATAACGACCACATTATGGGAAGGAAGCGAAAGATCATGACAGTGATCAAAACCAAAAATTACGAAGAAATGAGTTACGAAGCGGCGAAGCTGCTGGCTGCACAGATCGTGATGCGCCCGGATTGTGTGCTGGGTCTTGCCACCGGCTCTACGCCCATCGGTACATACGATCAGCTGGTGAAATGGTACGAGGAAGGCAAGCTGGACTTCTCCAAGGTGCGTTCCGTTAACCTGGATGAGTACTGCGGTCTCGACGGCGATAACGACCAGAGCTACCGCTACTTTATGGATCACAACCTGTTTGACCGCGTCAACATCGATAAGGCGAACACCAACGTTCCCAACGGCAAAGCGGCGGATCCCGCGGCTGAGGGTGAGCGCTACGATGCACTGATCGCGGAGCTCGGTGGTGTGGACATTCAGGTGCTTGGCATCGGCTACGACGGGCACATTGGTTTTAACGAGCCCGGTCCGGCATTTATCAAGCCGACCCATATGGTGGATCTTGATCCAATCACCATCGAAGCGAACGCCCGCTTCTTTGCCTCTGCGGACGACGTGCCGCGTCAGGCGATCACGATGGGTATGGGCGGTATCATGTCCGCCCGCAAGGTGCTGCTCATTGCGAACGGCGCCGGCAAGAAGGACATTCTGATGAAGTCGCTCTACGGTCCTATCACCCCCGAGGTTCCCGCCTCGCTGCTGCAGCTGCATCCCGATCTTACGGTCATCTGCGCTGTGGACGAATAAGAAAAGCAAAACGCCGCCCGACGAACAGTCGGGCGGCGTTGGTGTTTACATATGGTCATCGGGTTGCTGTGTAAGAGCATTGTTAATCAATGCCTGACGCCGTTCCTGATCCAACGGGGCATCGCCCGTAAAGCGAGCGAGATATTCCACGTTGCCGTTGGTGCCGTGGATGGGGGAGACGGTCAAACCCTGTACAAACAGTCCCTGCTCCGCGGCGGCGTCAAACAGCTCGTTCAGCAGCGGCGGCAGATCGTCGGGGTCTTTCAGCACGCCGTTTTTACCAAGCTGCCGCGGCTGTGCTTCAAACTGCGGTTTGATAAGGCAAATGCACACGCCGTCCGGCTTCAGGATGTCGCGGATAGCGGAGTATATCTTGCGCAGCGAGATAAAGGAAACGTCTGCCGTGACCATATCACAGGTCGTGCCGAGCTGCTCGGCGGTCAGACGGCGGGCGTTGGTGCGCTCCATCACCGTGACGCGTTCGTCGTTGCGGAGCTCCCACGCGAGAATACCGTACGCCACGTCCACCGCAAAGACGTGGGCTGCGCCGTTTTGCAGCAAGCAATCGGTAAAGCCGCCGTTGCTGGCACCGATGTCACACACGGTAAGACCGCAGACGGACTGGTCGAATACGGTCAGTGCCTTGGCAAGCTTATAGCCGGAACGGCTGGCGTAGCGTTTTTCCTTTTCCAGTAAGGTCAGCACCGTATCCGTTGGTACCGAAAGCCCCGGTTTATCTGCCGGGACGTGACCGATCCAGATGCGTCCTGCCATAATGAGACCGTTGGCTTCTTCGGGTGACAGACCGAACTGTTGCATTGTCAGGGCATCTAGCCGTATGCTGTCCATGGTACTCCTCCGTTTCCGTTTTCTCCATTGTACGCAAAGAAACGGGCGGTGTCAAGAAAAAGGACTGGACTTTTGCGACAAAAAAAGGTAAAATGTATAATGAGATATGATTTGGATCGAGGAGTCAATATGGAAAAATGGGATCTCTACGATCGCGAAGGCCGTCCACTGGGTAGGACGATCAATCGCGGCGCTCGTTTTCGCTCGGGCGAACATCATTTGGTGACGCACGTTTGGGTGGTCAACTCTGCCGGACGTATGCTGATCCAGCGTCGCTCTGCCAAGCGGCGAATGATGCCGAACATTTGGGCAATTACCAGCGGTTCTGCTGTGGCAGGTGAGGACAGTGTCACCGCTGCGCGGCGTGAATTGGCGGAGGAGCTTGGTATCCACCTGCCGTCGGAGGCGTTCGTATCGTTGGGACGCTTGGTGCGCCGCAATTCGCTGTGCGACGTGTATTTGGTAAAACGGGATATTGCGGTTCCCGATATGAAGCTGCAGAAGGAAGAGGTGTCACAGGTGCGCTGGGTGACCGGCGAGCAGCTGCTTGGTATGGTCAACGAACGCCGTTTCCATCACTACGGTGATCCGTATTTCCGCTTTGTGGCGGAGGGGCTGCGCCGTGAGGCGGGAATCGCCCTCTTTGGGGAGGATGTCTTATATGCTGACTGACCGTTTGGTACGTCGCTTCGTGTCCGATGCGGACAAGGTGAACGACCCTCGTGTGCGCGGTGCGTACGGCAAGCTGGCGGGGGTTACCGGTATCATCGCCAACGTGCTGCTGTTTATCGGCAAGGTGCTTGCCGGCGTGCTGTCCGGCAGCGTAGCTATGATCGCCGATGCGTTCAACAACCTGTCCGACGCAGGCTCGTCGATCGTGACGCTGGTGGGCTTTCGTCTTTCGTCTGCGCCGCCGGATAAGGAGCATCCCTTCGGCCACGGCCGTATGGAGTATTTGTCTGCGTTGACGGTAGCGGCGCTGATCATGATGGCGGGTGTGGAGCTCGCCACCTCTGCTGTCGATAAGATCCTGCATCCTGTGGCGACGGACTTTTCTTGGGTGGCTGCTGCTATTTTGGCAGCGTCGATCCTTGTCAAAGCGTGGATGGCGTATTTCAACCGTGCCATCGGTCGGCGTATTCGTTCGGATGCCTTAGCGGCATCGGCGATGGACAGCCGCAACGATGTTCTTTGCACGGCGGTGGTGCTGCTGTCCTCGGTGTTCACGTTCATTACCGATATCGCCGTTGACGGTTGGGTCGGCGTCGCGGTCGCTTTGTTTGTCGTTTGGTCCGGCTTTTCCATCCTTCGTGAGACGATCTCTCCGTTGCTCGGCCAGGCGCCCGATCCCGAACTGGTGCGTGCTATCCGTGAGTTGGTGCTGGCTGAAGAGGGGATCGTCGGCGTGCACGATCTGATCGTCCACAACTACGGCCCGGGTCGGTGTATCGTATCCCTGCACGCAGAGGTGCCCAGCCACGGGGATATTCTCAAAAGTCATGAGTTAATCGACAGCGTGGAACGCCGCTTGTCACAGGAAATGAATATCATTGCCTGTATCCATATGGATCCTGTGGATACACAGGATGAGCGTGTGGCGTCGCTGCGCGTTCTCACAGAAACGATGCTGCAGGATATCGATGCGTCCCTGACGCTGCACGATTTTCGTGTGGTATTCGGCGAGGAACGGATCAACGTGATCTTCGATGTCGTCGTTCCGTTTACATACAAGGAGGCGGCGTTGCTTCAGGCGGAGATCGAGCGGCGGCTGCAGGTGGTGGATCCGCGCTTGTTTGCGGTGATCACCGTGGATCAGGATTGGGGTTAATACAATGGCCGGTTATGTGATCTATAACGGATTTTGGAACGCTGTGCCGCCGGATCCGGCACAACGTATGGCAGAAGCGGCGGCGCGTCACGGAGTGACCCTGACGGTACTTCCCAACACCTCACTGCTGATGTCGGTCGAGCCGCTGCGCGTATCGCGTGCGGACGGCGCGGCGCTGACAGCGGACGATTTTGTGTTGTTTTGGGATAAGGATACCCGACTGGCAAAGGTGCTGGAGGATGTCGGTGTACGGGTGTACAATCCGGCACGGTCGGTTGAGATCTGCGACGATAAGAGCGAAACACACCGCATTCTTTCGGCGGCGGGTATTCCGCAGCCGGAAACGGTGCTGGCGCCGATGACGTACACCGAGATCACCGCGCCGATCGAGCCGTTTTTGGCAGCGGCAGCAGAACGCCTTGGTTTTCCGCTCGTGGTCAAGGAGTGCTATGGCTCATTTGGCGATCAGGTGTCGCTGGTACATACTATTGAAGAGCTGCGCGAGCGCGCATATGCAATGGAATCCCGGCCGTTTTTACTGCAGCGGTTTGTCTGCGAGGCGGCAGGGGAGGATGTGCGGCTGTACGTCGTGGGGGATCGCGTGGCAGCGGCGATGCGTCGCCGTTCCGATGGGGATTTTCGTGCCAACCTGCGGCAGGGCGGCACGGCGGTGCCGTACGAACCGACGGTGGAAGAGATCGCATTGGCACTGCGCTGTTGTCGCTTGCTGGGGTTGTGCTTCGGCGGTGTCGATTTGCTGCACACGGCGGACGGCAGTGCGCTGGTTTGCGAAGTAAATTCCAACGCCCATTTGGCAGGTATTATTGCCTGCACGGGCGTGGATGTGGCGGATGAGATCGTGTCGTTTGTGCTGCGAACGGAAGCAGCGATCACAGAGAAAGGAACAGGGCAAAATGAATAATCTGAAAGCGGTGTTTGCCGGGAACCTCATTCACCTGCGTACGCAGGCGGGAATGACACAGGCAGAGCTGGCGGAAAAAATACATTACTCCGATAAATCCGTTTCCAAATGGGAACGAGCGGAGGCGCTTCCGGATCTGCAGGTGGCGCAGGAATTGGCACAGGTGTTTGGCGTGACGGTCGATTTTTTGATCTCGCCGCACGATGCGTGGGAAGGAAAGCCGGTGCGTGTCCCGTATCGTACCGACGTTGTTACCTCGCTATCCATTATCGGCGTGTGGACGGTGGCACTGCTTGTGTTTATGGTTCTGTTCTGGGCACTGGATAAGCTGTTGTGGGAAGTGTTTTTGGCAGCCATTCCGGTTTCTTTGATCGTGTTATTGGTTCTCAACAGCGTGTGGGGCAAATACAAATACCATCCGTATGTGGTATCGTTGCTGCTGCTGGGCGTGTTTGCGCTGCTGTACTATATTTTGCATTCGTACGTTCACGTGCATCATCCGTGGTTCTTGGCACTGCTGTGGGTGCCGGCACAGACGATCGTAGCGCTGAGTTTTTGCGTGCGCAAGCGGAATAAGAAAGGGGAAGAAAGTAAATGAAGGTCTGCGTGATCCAACCGCCGTATTCTTTTGATTATGCCGATTCGGATGCCAATTACCGCTGGGAACTTGCCGAACTGGAAAAGTGCGATCCGAGTATGGATCTGATCGTTCTTCCGGAGTATTCGAACGTGCCGGCGCTTTCCAAAACACGGGAGCAGATGGAGACGAGTTATCGTCAATACAGTGAGACGCTTTTTGCCGCTGCGGCGGCTACTGCCAAGCGGTGCGATGCGGTGGTGTTTATCAGTGGCATCGTCGAAACCGAAAACGGGTTGCGTAATGCGATTACTGCTTACGACCGGCAGGGAGAAATGGTGGGTCAGTATTTTAAGCAGCATCTTGTCAACTCGGAAATGTTCACCTATGAGTTGGATAAGGAGTACACCTGGGAGTTCTCCGAGCCCACTATTTTGGAGATTGACGGTATACGCTACGGATTTTTGATCTGCTACGATTTCTACTTTTATGAGGCGTATGCCAACATTGCCCGCCACGATCCCGATATTATTATCGGCTGCTCACATCAGCGCAGCGATCTGCACTCTGCGTTGGAGACGATGTGTAAGTTTTTGGCGTACAACACCAATGCGTACGTGGTGCGTTCGTCTATCAGCTTGGGAGCCAACTCGGAAGTCGGCGGCAGCAGTATGGTGGTGACCCCCGACGGTACGGTGCTGTGTAATATGAAAAATAAGACGGGACACGCTTGTGCGGAGATCGATCCGCACAAGCGGTATCTCAAACCGGCAGGTTTCGGCAATCCCGATGCGCCGCATCATCACTATGTGGAAGCGGGTCGCCGCCCGTGGAAGTACCGCCCCGGCGGCAGTGCGATCGCGCGGTATGATGATTGGATGGCGTATCCCCGCGTCTGCGCACATCGCGGCTTTAACAGCGTCGCCCCCGAAAACAGCTTGCCCGCGTACGGTGCGGCAGTGGCGTTGGGTGCGGAGGAGATCGAGTTCGACCTGTGGGCGACCACCGACGGCGTGATCGTTTCGGCTCACGACCGTGAATTAGAGAGGGTATCCAACGGCAAGGGTCTCATTGATGAACACACGTTTGCCGAGCTGCGTGAGCTGGATTTCGGCAGCGCAGCAGGGGATGCGTATGTTGGATTGCGGATCCCGACCTTTGAGGAGATCCTGCAAAAGCTGGCATGTCACACCGTGATGAATGTTCACATCAAGTCGCCGAATAATGTCGATCCGTTACCGGAAGAGACATTGCGTGAGATCGTACGACTGATCGATAAGTACGATTGCCGCCGTCACTGCTATTTCATGTGTGGCAATAAAGCGATCCTCAACCAGCTCCGTGAGATCGCACCGGATATTACGCGCTGTGCCGGAGCCGGGGACAATGTGTTTGACGATCTCGTGCAGAAGGCTCTGGATACCGGTGCCAAAAAGATCCAATTGTTCAAACCGCATTTTGCGGCCAACGGTGGGCTGAGTTACGTGAAAGATACCATCGAACGTGCACACGCAAATGGTATTCATTGCAATATTTTCTACGCGGATGATCCTGCCGAAGCACAGGAGTATATCCGCCTTGGTGCGGATACCATTCTTACGAATGATTATCTCCGCGTAGCGCAAGCAGTAAAATTGATGTAATAATAAGAGCCGCGTTCCGATCAGAACGCGGCTCTGTTGTTTATGGGTATTATTTTTTGCCGATCGGGCAGGCTTGCAGGCAGCGCTCAACGATCATATCAATAAAGTGAGGATCGCGGTAGCAGAGGGTTTGGATCTTGTCTTTCTGTGCGGCGACCTCTTCTTCGATCGCAGGGGTCAGCAGATCCGGCACCTTGATGTCAGGGATCTTCCAGCCGAGCTGCGCGGAGCCGGCGCCTTCGCACATAGCGAGTGACCGTGCCCAGGCGCACAGCGTCTCGTCACGCTTCAGAATGGTATATACCTCATTTTCACGGATCGTGACGGTTTCCGTGCCTTCGACCAGCGCCTGCATCGGGCAAGCAGCGGCGCAAGCGGTACAGCCCTGCGGACAAGCGGCTTGCTTCGGTGCAGCAGTGGTGGCCAGCGGCGCATCGGTTAGCACAAAGGAGTACCGCGTGCGCGAGCCGAAGGAGTCGTTCAGTACCAAGCCGCTTTTGCCGAGAGTTCCCAGGCCGCCAGCTACAGCAAACGGTGCATTGGCGCGCAGGTCCGGCATATGACGACCGAATTTACCAATAGTCATCTTGGATTCAGGTGCCAGGTCGGCAAGCGGTACTGCTTTGTAGCCCTGCGTTTCCAAGGTGTCGCAGAGATCAGCGGCAGCCCACAGGCTTTCCTTGTGGATCTCGTAGTGCGCAAACGCATACGCAGCACCGTCCTCTGCTTCCTGCGCGCAGGCGAGTTCGGTTACACGCTCGGGGATCTCTTCTGCCAGCACCACGATGGTTTTGGCGAACGGATACGCCGCGCGGATGGGAGCCATACCGGGATAGGTGACGTCCTCAAGGTTACCGATGCAGACAGCGTTCATATACGACAGGGTGTTCAGGCCTTCGGGCAGCGCGGGCACACAGGGGGCGTTCCATTCGCGCAGCACCTGATTGTCATTTTCAAACGGAATGTTGCAGATGATCGCGGACAGCGTGAGGTATTTATCGTCCTTTTCCCAGCCGGCGTTTTTGGCAGCCTGACGGGAGATGCCGGTGCGATACCAATCCTGGATCGCTTCGTAGCCGAGGTCGTCGAGATAGCGTGTGGCGTCGATGGCAAAAGTGGAGATACGATCCACAAAAGCGTCCTTCAAATGGCGGCCGTTGCGGCGGTTCAGCTCATCGGCATCGCTGAAGTTGTGCAGATACCGTCCCACTGTGATGACGGTGGTGAAGGAATCGTAGAACTGATCGACACGGAAGCCTTCGTTGAAATTCGGCTTGAGATGAGTAAATTCCGAGAGCGGCTGCACCGTGATACGGTCGGCGCCGCTGTTCAGCGCCAACTTGATGATATGCTTCATCATCTCGCCGCGCGTTTTCTTGACGATGTTCTTTTTGCGCAGGGCACCGGGTGCATAGGCAGGACTGCGATAGCGCTTCTTCGGGGTCATACAGTGCTTGAACGAGCCGCACATATATCCGTCGTTGATCATGCGCTGTCCTTTTTCCACTTCATCGTAGATCTTTTCCTCATCCATATCGTCGATGTCTGCCAAAATGGTGGTATCAAGATGCGCCTGTTCGCCATAAAAGCAGCGCCAGCGATTGATGTTGGGGTAACGGAAGGACTTATCCTCCATTTTAAATTCGATGAATTTGGGATCGTTGAGACGCTCGATTTCGTAGTTGCGGCCGGCGCAATGACGGGCGCAGGCGAGGCAGGAGTCGCACAGCGGCTCGCCGCTGTACAGTGCATCCGGCTCAAGCTCGGCGGCGGTGATGAAGGAAATGATGCGCTCACGCGGGCCGTATTCGGGGGACATGACCATGCCGTGGTAGCCGTATTCGCCGAGACCGGCAGCAACGAACGCACTCATGTGACTCCACGACGCGGCGTGCTCGTAGGGGATGTCCTTGTACTTGCGATGGCGCCAATAGGTGGTGCAGGGCTGCGGAATGGTGGCGTACCCCTGCTCCTCCAGCCATTTGCTCATACGGAAGCAGATGGCGTCCAGCTTCGGGATCATACCGATCTGGAACGCGGCGGGGAAGTTGGGGTTCGGCTCGCCGCACCAATCCACCGAGGCGTCGGGGTGATGGACACCCAGACAGACGACGGATTTCGCTTCGGGCAGATGCGCCTGCGGTGTCAGCATATGCGGGGCACCGTCCCAGCGCGATACCGGCGCGATGCCGACCATATCGGCACCGAGTTCCTTTGCCATACGTTTGATGGCGGCTGTCAATTCTTTACGATCCATTGATAACACGCTCCTTTGTGCTTATTCTACAAAAAGCGCCGGTGATTTTCCAGTGAGAAAACACACTTTAATATGGACTTTTTCGCTCTTTTGTGATATGCTGTTCTCGGTGATGACTGTGAACGTGTTTCAGGACAACTATTTTGATTTTCGCCCGCACGGCGAACTGCAGCTGCATTACTGCGGCTGGCGGGAGCACTCGATCAATCATAAGTACGAGCATCGGCAGGCGGCGTATCTGCTCAATTTGGTGTGCGAGGGTGAGGCGGTCCTCAACACATCCGACGGATTATTTTCGCTTTCCAAAGGGGACTTCTACGTGATGTTTCCCGAATCGCGCGCCTCCTACACCACGCCGCCCGATATGCCCTGGAGCATTCGTTGGGTGACGGTGACGGGTACGCAGCTGGAGACGCTGTTGCCTTTGCTGGGGCTTACACCGGGAAATCCTGTGATTCACGTATCCGATTTTGAACGGACCGAGCACATTTTGGAGGAGCTGTTCCGCAAGACGCTGAAGGCAGACGTGCGCAGCAAGATCTCTGCGATGGCGCTGCTGTACGAGCTGTTGGCGTGCTTATCGAAGCAGCAAATGACACCGACGGACGATCCGCGTATTGCGGAGGCGGTGCAATACATTTTCAGACACTATGCCGAGAATATCACGGTACAGGAGCTGGCAAAGCGGGCCTATCTTAACAATAATTATTTTTCCAAGCTGTTTACGGCACAGGTCGGTATCACGCCGCAGCAGCTGATCCTGCGCACGCGTATTGAAAAAGCAAAGGAGCTGCTGCAATATACCGACCTGACGGTGGGGGAGGTTGCCGCCACGGTCGGATTCGCCGATGCGCTGTACTTCAGCCGCGTGTTCCGACGGCACACTGGAATGTCGCCCTCGACGTTCCGCTGACGGGATTTTCCACTTTTCAAGCGGCGGAGGATATGATATAATCGGTTTATAGTGAGGAGGCATAGTATGGTGATTGCAGGATTGCAGAAAATGACGCTGTTGGATTACCCCGGGAAGGTGGCTTGCACCGTATTCCTGCAGGGGTGTAATTTCCGCTGCCCGTTCTGCCACAACAGTGACCTATTGGGAAACGACGGCCCTGCGACGATCGACCGTGCTGACCTGATGGCGTTTTTGAACAAACGCCGCGGCTTGTTGGATGCGGTGTGCATTACCGGTGGCGAGCCGACACTGCAACCGGACCTGGCGGAACTGATCGCTGAGATCAAGGCGCTGGGCTTTTTGGTGAAGCTGGACACCAACGGCAGTCGACCCGACGTTCTGAAGCGACTGGTTGCCGGTGGGTTGGTTGACTACGTGGCGATGGACATCAAAAACTGTCCTGAGCGGTATGCTGAAACGGTTGGTCTGCCGCAGATGCGCCTGCAGCCGATCGAGGAGAGCATCGCGTTTTTGCTGAACGGTTCTCTCGAATATGAATTTCGTACTACCGTAACGGAGGAACTGCACGACGAAGCGGCGATGCGCGCCATGGGTGAGTGGTTACAAAAACTCGCGCCGGATGCCGTACCACCTCGGTTTTTCCTCCAGCCGTATGCCGATCGTGACAGTGTGCTTGTGGCCGGGTTACATACACCGGAAAAAGCGAAATTAGCCGCATTTGCTGCCGTTTTGGAGCCTTTTGTCACCTCGGTCGCCATTCGTGGTTTGGATTAAAAACACAATATGTAGTATTTGGTTACAATATTTTCACACAATATATTGACAAAATGATATTGACAAACCATGGTGGATGCGTTATAATACAGGCACTGTCGCATTTTGCGGGCGTAGTGCCTGTATTTACTTTTATAAAGAGGAGGATTCGAAAAATGTATCGTGTATTGAAGCGAGATGGCGGTACGGTAGAATTTGAGATTTCCAAGATCAGCGCCGCTATGATCAAAGCCTTCGAGGCACAGGATCGCAAGTATCATCCCAGTGTTATCAATATGTTGGCGCTGCAGGTCAGTGCCGATTTTGAACCGAAGATCAAGGACGATGTGATCGCGGTGGAGGACATCCAGGACAGTGTGGAGCGTGTGCTGTCGGATGCCGGTTATGCGGATGTGGCAAAAGCGTACATCCTGTACCGTAAACAGCGTGAGAAGATCCGCAACGTCAACTCGGCGTTGCTCAACTATAAGGATCTGGTCGATAACTATCTGAAGATCAACGACTGGCGCGTGAAGGAAAACTCCACCGTTACCTATTCGGTCGGCGGCCTGATCCTGTCCAACTCCGGCGCTATCACCGCCAACTACTGGCTGAGTGAGATCTACGACGAGGAGGTCGCGGAAGCACACCGCAGCGCGGCGCTGCACCTGCACGACCTGTCGATGCTCACCGGCTATTGTGCCGGCTGGAGCCTTAAGCAACTCATTCAGGAGGGCTTGGGCGGCGTTCCGGGCAAGATCACCTCATCTCCCGCGGGGCATCTGTCCACGCTGTGTAATCAGATGGTCAACTTCCTGGGTATCATGCAGAACGAGTGGGCCGGCGCGCAGGCGTTCTCCTCGTTTGATACCTATTTGGCTCCCTTCGTGAAAGTGGACAACCTGTCCCAGAAGGAAGTTAAGCAGTGCATCCAGTCCTTTATTTACGGCGTTAACACCCCCTCTCGTTGGGGTACGCAGGCTCCGTTCTCCAACATCACGCTGGATTGGACGGTTCCGAACGATCTGAAGGATCTTCCGGCCATCGTCGGCGGCAAGGAAATGGATTTCACCTACGGCGATTGCAAGAAGGAAATGGATATGGTCAACAAAGCGTTCATCGAGATCATGATCGAGGGAGACGCCAATGGCCGTGGATTCCAGTATCCCATTCCGACGTATTCCATCACCC
>JAGBFF010000044.1 GCA_017936615.1 Clostridia bacterium
GCTGTTTTTAGCCGTGATATTGCTGCTTGCGCTGTGCTCCGCCTGCACCGAACAGCAAAGCACCGACAAGCCGCAGACGACGCAGACCGACAATACGACAAGCAGCGATGCAGAGCCGGTCGCAACAACGACGCTTGAGGCTACAAAAACGACCAAATCGGTCACAACGACCACGAAATCAGCGATTACCACCGTCGCAACTACGACTCAAACGACAAAAAGATCCTCCGTGGCAATAACCACCACCTTGAAGTCGGAGTCGGCAGCCACAACAAAGACGACGGTCACCACCGAAGCAATCACAACGACCGAAAGTGCTACGCCAACTACCTCCACTACGAAAAAAACAGGTTGTACTCATTTTGTGAATTACAATTATGACGGGCGCTGGCAAAGGGATTCCGTCGCCGCTCTTCCCGTGGACGTATATTGGAAGAATGACGATTTAGTGGTTACCTGTTACATTGTCAACGGATATGCTAACCGTGTAGCGTATATTGCGCGTATGGAGGAGATCAGCGTCGTCAACGTAAACGGTGTGATTGCCAAAGGGACATTCAGTACCAATCAAAATTTAATTCTTTACCCAATGTCCTATACCGAATACACCTTTCATTTCATAGGTGATGAGGTAGCCAATGTGGGTGCCGATTTAAGCAATATTATGGTAACCATGGATAAAAGCACTATAAAATTTATCAACCCGTAACGTGTCGCATACGTTGCAAGAACATGCCGGTGCTTTTCAAACAAAACAAGGGCGAGAGAGGAAAAATCCTCTTTCGCCTTGTTTCTATTGACGGCAAAAATACGCGTGTGATATACTGAAATCAGAGAACCGATCTCAAGGAGGTATCACGATGTTTCTGCCCACATTCAAGCGCTGCGCGGCGCTGTTTTTAGCCGTGATATCGCTGCTTGTGCTGTGCTCCGCCTGCACCGAACAGCAAAGCACCGACAAGCCGCAGACGACGCAAACAACACAAACGACCCGACCCACAACGCCAACTCCCGAAGCATCGTACGCTGCGGCGTTGGCGGCACTCGCCGAAAAGAATTACACCGAAGCGCACGCCCTGCTTTCGGCGCTCGGCGACTACAAGGATGCTCCCGCACTGCTTGAAAAATTCGTCTTCCGCCCGACCGAGATCCGTAGTATTGGGGAACTCATCCGGGAACACTGTACTGTCTTTACGTATGATGAACAAGGGAACTGTGTCAAAATCACCGAGGATGATAGTACGCAACTGGTCTTTACATACGAGAAGATTGGTTGCCCCACGCAAAAGCAAGTGCTGTTTGCCGGTGAGCAGAGTTACGTTACAAACTATGTCTACGATGAGGCCGCCCGCTTAGTGGAAGAAATCAAAAAAACGGAATACAACGAATACACCGTCTGTTATGAGTATGATGAAAACGGGCGGCTGAAGAAGCGGATCATGACGTGCGATGATGACATCTATTCCGAGCCCGAGGTGTTGGAATTTTTCTACGATGAGCACGGCAACTGCATCGAAACCTACGGTCACTATGCCGTGGGTGACCACGTGAACGAATATACCTACGATGAGAACGGTCGCTGTATCCGTCAGATCAATCCTTATGGCGATGAATCGACGTTCCAATACGATGCCTGCGGCAATCGGATCAAAGAAATTTACGTACCCTACGAGGAAGAACGTGGGGAGTGTGTGGTTACCTACACCTACGAGCCGTTCTACTTTGAGGGCGGTATCCCCAGTGATTGGAAAAACTTCATCGATCGCTTTGTGTATGATATGTACTGATCCCAAAACAGTGAACGCCCACCGCAGCGCGGTGGGCGTTCACTTTATTCTTTACAGTGTCTGCAAAAACGCCATCAGGCGCCGTGCAATGCGCTCGTTGCCGGCATCGTTGGGGTGCAGGCCGTCGGGCATATACGTCTCACGTTGGATCGGCACACGGGGTTGGATTCCCGACGTGCGGTACAGATCCAGCACGGGGAGGCCGTAATAGGCAGCGATTTGGCGAATGAGCTCGACGTAGCCCTCCAGATTGGTCTGCAGCCGCACACCGAACTCGTTGTACGGGCCGTCGTCCTCGCTGCAGCGGTGGAGCGGCGTCAGAAACACGATTTGCGCCGTTGGATAGCGGTTGATCAGCCGTTCACACAGCACGTGCATCGCGCCGCAGAAGGTCTTGACCGTGCGATCCGCCATCGTGCCGAGCGGTGCGTCACCGTGACCGAAATCGTTGGTACCGCCGAACACCACCACAATATCCGCATCGGCGTCCATCGTCTCCACGCGGTCGGCGTAGGGAACACGCCCATCCACGTTCACCGCGATCTGATCGGCAATGCGGTGACCGCCGATGCCGTAGCCCTTACATACAGCGCCCGACAGCCGTGCCAGCACGTTCCAATACACGTTTGAGATGTCACTCGTGCCGCTGCCGGCGGTGATGCTGTCACCCAAAAAGACGATCTTTTTGCCGCTGAGTTCCATGAAAACGCCCCACTTCACGCAATTTGCCTACATTATAGAGCCTGACGCCCTGCTTGTCAATCCCCGCAACAAAAAAACGACCGATCGTGTGATCGGTCGTTTCTCTTGCTTGTGACGATTAGTCGCTCACGAAGGGCATCAGGGCGATCTGACGAGCGCGCTTGATCGCGACGGTCAGCTCTCTCTGGTGACGGGCGCAGGTGCCGGTGACGCGGCGGGGCAGGATCTTTGCCCGCTCGGACACGTAGCGGCGCAGACGCGCAACGTCCTTGTAATCGATGCTCTCCACGCGGTCCACGCAGAAGCTGCAGACCTTGCGGCGGCCCTTGCGGCCTCCGCGCGGACGCTCAAAGCGTTCGCTCTTTTCGACTTTATCAGACATGAGGCAATCCTCCTTCTAGTTGAGATGAGATGTTCGTGTGTGATCCTCAGAACGGCAGGTCGTCGTCACCGACGATCTCTTCGAAATCGCTGGCGGCGGCAGTGGAGAACGCGGGCGCGCTCTCGGTGTAAGCCGGCATAGGCTGAGAATCGGTGCGGGGAGCAGAGTTCCCCTTGGATTCAGCGAAGAAAGCGTTGTCAACAACGACCTCGAACACCGTACGGTTGTTGCCGTTCTTGTCGGTGTAGGAGCGGCTCTGCAGAGAACCCTGCAGGGCGATGCGCTGACCCTTCTGGAAATACCGGCAGAGGAATTCCGCCGTGTTCCGCCAGGCGACGCAGTTGATGAAGTCGGTCTGACGCTCAGCGCCCTTCGGCTGATAGGTACGGTCGACGGCGACCGAGAAGCTGGTCACCGACACGCCGCTTTGGGTGGTCTTGAGTTCGGGGGTCGCCGTGAGGCGGCCCAGCAGGCAAACAACGTTCATGATGCAGCCTCCTTACTTGTCCTTGCGGACGACCATCGACCGCAGGACGCCTTCGGTAATACCGCTGATACGCTCGAGCTCGGCCGGGAATTCGGGGCCGCTGACGAAGTTGTACAGCACGTAGTAGCCTTCGGCCTCATCGTTGATGAGATACGCCAGACGGCGCTTACCCCATTCGTCGATCTCGCCGATCTCGGCATTTTCCGCGATCAGAGTCTTGAACTTCTCCACCATCGCGGGGACGCCTTCCTCTCCCATAGTCAGAGAGAAAATGAAGACGGCTTCGTAGGAACCTTTAACTGTGGGCATAATTTGCACCTCCTCTTGGTCTATGGCCCCCTCACTGCGGAAGGGGCAAGGATATATGACGGCTTTCATTACATAAAAGCGCCATAATATTATAGCAACCTCTTTTAGCCCCGTCAAGAGGGAATTTGAAAAAATTTCTTGACCGCAGGCGCTTGCTATCATATAATAGTGACATGTGACCCGCTTTTGAAAGGATTGTGACTATGCTTCAGTTTGAAGAATTACGGCTTCGGCTGGAAAACAGCCTGCCGAAGATCGAAGCGCTGTCCGAGGCGATCGGCCTCGCGGCGATGGAAAAGGAATTGGCGGAGCTGGATATGCGTGCAGCCGAGCCGGGCTTTTGGGACAATATGGAAAACGCCCAGAAGATCACCCAGCGCGCGGCGTCGCTCAAAGACAGCATCGAGCGGTACAACCGTCTCGTCACCGCGTACCACGACAACCTCACGCTGATCGAGCTGGCAGACGAGGAAGAGGATCTTTCGTTGCTGCCGGAGTGTGAGGAAGGCGTCGAGCACGTCGAGAGTGAGCTGGAATCCCAGCGCCTCGCCACGCTGCTCACCGGCGAATACGACAAGAAAAACGCCATCGTGACCTTCCACGCCGGCTCCGGCGGCACCGAGGCGCAGGATTGGGCGGAAATGCTGTACCGCATGTACACTCACTGGGCGGAAAAGCGCGGCTTCACCTACAAACTGTTGGACTATCTGGACGGTGACGAAGCCGGCATCAAGAGTGCCTGTATTCAGGTCAACGGCGAAAATGCCTACGGCTACCTCAAGGGTGAGGCAGGCGTGCACCGTTTGGTGCGTGTCTCGCCGTTTGATGCCGCCGGTCGGCGCCACACCTCCTTCTCGGCGGTGGAAGTGCTGCCCGAGCTGGACGACAGTATTCAGATCGAGATCCGCCCGGAGGACATCAAAATGGACGTGTTCCGTTCCAGCGGCGCGGGCGGTCAGCATATCAATAAGACCTCGTCGGCGGTGCGCCTGACACACATTCCCACCGGCATCGTGGTCGCCTGTCAGACGGAGCGCAGCCAGTTCCAGAACCGTGACACGGCGATGAATATGCTGAAGGCTAAGCTGATGGAGATCAAGGAGCGCGAGCACCTCGACCGCATTGAGGACATCAAGGGCACGCAGGCGCAGATCGCGTGGGGCAGCCAGATCCGTTCGTACGTGTTTATGCCGTATACGCTGGCGAAGGATCACCGCACCGGCTACGAAATGGGCAACATCAACGCCGTGATGGACGGCGAGATCGACGGCTTTATCAACGCCTATCTCACCGCCTCCGCCAACGGCACGCTGGGCTACAAAGAGTAAAAATCAATAACGAGAGACAGCCGCCAAAGCGGCTGTCTCTCGCTTTACCTGCACGAGACCTGCACGAAAAGATAAAATTCTTGACTTTTTTGCTACTTTTTGGTATACTACCCGTTACGGGTAACGCATCACTTTGGGAAAGAGGGATGGCATGGATTTTCAGCAGATCGCAAGCTGCTTTGGAATCACCGATCCGATCGTTGCACAAGTAGAGATACATTCCGGTAATATCAACCGCACCTATCTGATCACCGTTCAGGGTGAGGATAAGGAACGTCAGTACGTGTTTCAGCGCATCAACTCCTACGTCTTCAAGAAGCCGCAGGCGGTGATGGCAAACATTCTGAACGTGACCGAGCACATCAAGAAAAAGCTGTTGGAGGAGACCGGCTCGTACGACCGTAGGGTGCTGTCCTTCCTCCGCACGACGGACGGCAAGCCGTATTATTACACCAGTCAGCGTCATTTCTGGCGTGTGTACGAGTATGTGGATAATTCCCACGCGTATGACAGGGTGCAGACGCCGCAGCAGTTCTATGAGGCGGGCTATGCATTTGGTGAATTTCAGGGCTGGCTGTCGGATTTTCCGGCGGAAACGCTGTACACCATCATTCCGCATTTCCACGACACCCCTGTGCGGTATCAGGATCTGTACGCCGCGCTGGAGCGCGATGCCGACGGTCGCTGTGCCGGGGTACAGGCAGAGATCGAATTTCTGCTCTCCCGTGAGAATGAGTGCAGCATTCTGATGGACGGTCTGCGTGACGGCACGCTGCCGTGGCGTGTGACGCACAACGATACCAAGATCAACAACATTCTGTTCGATAAGGATAGCCTGGAGGCCATCTGCATCATTGATCTGGACACCGTGATGCCAGGTACCTCGCTGTTCGATTTCGGCGACGCGGTGCGCTTTGGTGCCTCCACCGCGGCGGAGGATGAGCGCGATCTCGATAAGGTGTCGCTGGACGTGGGGCTGTACGAGCAGTTCACCCGCGGCTTCCTCAAGGGTGCGGACGATCTGCTGAAAAACAGTGAGGAGGACCTGCTGCTGCAGAGCGTCAAGGTAATGACGCTGGAGCTTGCGGTGCGCTTCCTCACCGACTACTTAAACGGCGACCTGTATTTCAAGATCAACTCACCGGATCATAATTTGGTGCGCGCCCGCGCGCAGATCCGTCTGGTGCAGGATATGGAAGCCAAATGGGAGCAGCTGTCTGAGATCACCCGCCGTTGCCGTGCGGAAATGGCATAAATCTGAGAGCGTACACGCCGTGTGCGCTCTTTTTTTGCAAATAAATGGTTGTAATCAGGCATAGAATGTGGTAAAATCGGAGAGATAAGGAGGGGTGAGCTGTGGATAATCGACCGATCGGCGTGTTTGATTCGGGTCTCGGAGGACTGACCGTTGTCCGCGAGCTGCTTGCCCGTCTGCCCGGGGAGGATCTGGTGTACTTCGGGGACACCGGTCGTGTGCCGTACGGCACGCACAGCCCCGAAACCATCGCGCGCTACGCCGCGCAGGACAGCCGTTTTTTACAGAACCACGGTGTCAAGTTCATCGTGGCGGCGTGCGGCACGGTGAGCACCACCGCCCCGCAGGTACTGGCGGAGCTGCCCGTGCCGGCGATGGGTGTACTGGAGCCTGCCGCGGACGCCGCGCTGGCGGCAACGAAAAACGGTCGCATCGGGGTGCTCGGTACCTCGGCGACGGTGCGCTCGGGCGCGTTTGACACCTACCTGAAGAGCAAGCAGCCTGTGGAGGTGTTCTCGCAGGCGTGTCCGCTGTTCGTGTCGCTGGTGGAAAGCGGCTGGATCGAACGGGACAACGAAGCGACGGTAGCGGTGGCGCGCCGCTATCTGCAGCCGCTGCGCGAGCAGGGCGTGGATACCGTCATCCTCGGTTGTACTCATTTCCCGCTGCTGACCCCCGTGTTGTCGGATATTTTGGGCGAGGACGTCACCCTCATCAATTCGGGCGCGGCGTGTGCCGCCCGGTGTGAGGAGCTGCTGCGTGAGCAGGATGCGCTTTGCGACCGTGACCGCGAGGGCGTTTGTCAGTTCTATGTCAGCGACCGTCCGCAGGGCTTCTCGGCGGTGGCGGATATGTTTTTGGGCCGTCGGGTGGAGCAGGACATCCACCGCGTCAACCTGGAGGATATGGATCGCGTATGAAGGTAACTGTGGAGTTTTTGACCCGCCGTCGGGAGGAAGACGGCGACACCGAAACTCGCTTCACCGCCGTCGGTATATTGGACGAGACGGAGGAGGGCCTGCGTCTGCGGTACGTTGAGCCGCCGAGTGACGAGGAGGACGGTGCTGCCGTGCGCATCACAGCTTCGGGTGATTGTGCCACGATCGAACGGCAGAACCCCACGCTGCATTCCCGTATGCTGTTTGAGCAGGGACAGCGCCACGCCTGCCGTTACGATACACTGTACGGCGGTCTGGATCTGCACCTTGTGTGCGATGAACTCATCAACGAATTGACACCGCGCGGTGGTCGGCTGTTCATCCGGTATCGGCTGGACACCCCGGGTGCACCGCCGCTGGAAACGATATTGGAAATAACGCTTAAGGAAGTGTCTGAATGAACCCCATTGCCAAGCAAACGGAACAACAGTTGCGCGACGTGCTGAACGCCGCGCTGAAAGCGGCGGTCGCCGCCGGCGAACTGCCGGACGAACCGTTGCCGGAGTTTACGGTGGAGATCCCCGCCGACCGTGCCCACGGTGACCTTGCCGCCAATGCGGCGATGGTGTCGGCGCGCGCGTTCCGCAAGGCGCCGCGGATGATCGCGGATTGCCTCGTCTCCCACCTGAATCTGGAAGGAACGTATCTGGCGCGCGCCGAGGTGGCGGGCCCCGGGTTTCTTAACTTTTTCCTGTCTCCGACCTATTACGCCGATGCGGTCGCCGCTGTGATCGAGCAGGGCGAAGCGTATGGCCGCAGTGACTACGGTGCCGGCAAAAAAGTAATGGTGGAGTTCGTCTCCGCCAACCCCACTGGCCCGATGCACATGGGTAACGCCCGTGGCGGTGCGCTGGGCGACTGCATGGCGGCGGTGCTGGAGGCTGCCGGCTACGAGGTGTGGCGCGAGTTTTACATCAACGACGCCGGCAACCAGATCGACAAGTTCGGTTTGTCGCTGGAGGTGCGCTATCTGCAGCTGTACCGCGGCGAGGACGCCGTGCCGATGCCGGAGGATGCCTATCACGGTGGCGATATCCGTGAGCACGCGAAGAACTTTGCTGCGATCCACGGCGATAGCTACGTAAACGCGGGCGAGGCGGAGCGCCGTGCGGCGCTGGTGGCGTACGCCCTGCCGCTGAATATCGAAAAGATGAAGCAGGATATGGCAAAATACCGTATCGTGTACGATCGTTGGTTCACCGAATCCACCTTGCATCAGAACGGTGAGTTGGCAGAGACCATCGCTCTGCTGACCGCGCGCGGATTGACCTACGAAAAGGACGGTGCGCTGTGGTACCGTGCGGGTGAATACGGCGAGAAGTATCAGGCGAAAAAACACACGAACCGTGACGGTGTCGAGGAAGGCATCAAGGACGAGGTGTTGGTGCGTGCCAACGGCAATCCGACCTATTTTGCGGCGGATATTGCGTATCACCGCAACAAATTTGCCCGTGGCTTCGATACCTGTATCGACGTGTGGGGCGCCGATCACCACGGTCACGTTGCCCGTATGAAGGGCGCGATGGACGCCGTCGGTCTGGACGGTGAAAAGCTGCAGGTCACGCTGATGCAGCTCGTGCGCCTGATGCGTGACGGTGAGGTCGTGCGTATGTCCAAGCGTTCCGGCAAGGCGATCCAGCTGGCCGATCTGTTGGACGAGGTGCCGGTGGATGCCGCGCGCTTCTTCTTCAACCTGCGCGAGGCGAACACGCAGATGGACTTTGACCTCGGTCTGGCGATCGAGCAGTCCTCCTCCAACCCCGTGTATTACGTGCAGTACGCCCATGCGCGTCTGTGCTCGATCTTCCGCACGCTTTTGGAGGACGGTGTCACGCTGACGGATACCACGCAGGCAACGTTGTGCTTGTTGGAAGCGCCGGAGGAGCGCGAACTGATCCGGCATCTGGCAAGCTACGAGGCGGAGATCGTCGCCTGTGCGAAGGCGCAGGATCCTGCCGGTATGACGCGTTATGCACTGGAACTTGCCACGCTGTTCCACAAGTTCTACAACGCCTGCCGCGTCCGCGGTGTGGAGACCGAGTTGCAGCAGGCGCGCCTGGCGCTCTGCCAGGCAACTCGCATCGCATTGAAGAACGTGCTGTCTCTGCTCAAGATCGACGCGCCCGGAAGTATGTAATTGTTGTAAAATGTCGCCCGATGACGAAGGTCGTCGGGTGATTTTTTTGTACATTTTTGGGCAATAGGTTGACACAGTTCCTATTTTACTTTATAATATATGAAAATAGTGGGTTATTGTACCCATCGTATTGCGGTCTCAGGAAGTTAACTGCTGTGGAAAGAGGTTACCGGACATGAGCGATATCACAGAATCCAAACGGGTCATCCCGTTTTCCCCTCCCGATATTTCCGAGCGAGAGATCGAGGAGGTCATCGATGCGTTGCGTTCGGGCTGGATCACCACCGGCCCCAAAACGAAGGAATTGGAGCGTCGCATCGCTGCGTACATAGGAACGGAAAAGGCGTGCTGTCTCAATTCGCAGACGGCGTGTGCCGAGCTGGCACTGCGCTTGATGAATATTGGTCCGGGCGATGAAGTCATCGTGCCGGCCTATACGTATACAGCCTCCGCGTCGGTCGTGTGCCATGTGGGGGCTAGGCTCGTTTTGGTGGATTCGCAGGTTGATAGCCTCGAAATGGATTACGACGCTGTCGAGGCGGCGATCACCGAGCGCACCAAGGCGATCATTCCCGTGGACCTGGCGGGCATTCCGTGTGATTACGACCGCCTCTTTGCCATTGTCGAGAACAAGAAGTCGCTGTTTCGTCCAAACGGCGAGCTGCAGGAGACGCTCGGCAGAATTGCCATTATGGCAGACACAGCTCACGCCTTCGGCGCCAAGCGTGGCGATGTGATGTGCGGCAATATCGCCGATTTCTCCAGTTTCAGCTTCCACGCGGTCAAAAATCTCACCACTGCCGAGGGTGGCGCGCTGACGTGGCGCACGATCCCGGGTGTATCGAACGAGGAAATCTACCGCCGCCTGCAGCTGCTGTCGCTGCACGGTCAGAACAAGGACGCACTGGCAAAGACCAAGCTCGGTGCGTGGGAGTATGACATTATCGGCACGTGGTACAAGTGCAATATGACCGACATCGCTGCGGCGATGGGCCTGGCGCAGTTTGAACGATATCCTGCCATGCTGACTCGCCGCCGTGCGATCATCGAAGCGTACGATGCGGCACTAAAACCGCTGGGGGCAGAGACTTTGTCCCACTATACAGAGAAGCACACCTCCTCCGGCCATCTGTATCTTACTCGTATTCCCGGCATTACCGCCGAGCGGAGAAACGAGATCATCACAAGGATGGCAGAGCGTGGCGTGGCGTGCAACGTGCATTACAAGCCGCTGCCGCTGCACACGGCGTACAAGGCGCTGGGCTTTGATATCGCGGATTATCCAAATGCCTACGCACAGTTTAAGAACGAGATCACCCTGCCGCTGCACACCTGCTTGACGGATGAGGATGTGGCGTACATTGTGAGGGAGTACGGCGAGATCCTGAAAGAGTATATTTGACGGGGGATAGAGGGGTATGTATAAGCATTTCTTCAAGCGGGTGATCGATCTGATAGCGTGTCTCATCGGATTGCCGCTGTTTTTACTGGTGTTCATCATTTTTGCGCCGATCATTTATTTTACCGACCGCGGCCCGGTGTTTTACAACGCGGAGCGCATCGGTAGAAACGGCAAGCTGTTCAAGATGTACAAATTTCGCAGCATGTACGTCAACGCGCCGGATATTCGTCTGGCGGACGGCTCTACATATAACGGTGAGGACGATCCTCGTGTGACGCCGATCGGTCGGTTTATGCGCAAAACGAGCATCGACGAGTTGCCGCAGTTTCTCAACGTACTGATCGGCAATATGAGCCTTATCGGCCCACGGCCGGATCCTCCGGATTGGCTCGCACGGTATCCCGAAGAGGTCAAAGTATTTTTAACTGTACGTCCCGGCATCACCGGGTATTGTCAGGCGTACTACCGTAACGGTGCCGACGGGGAAGAAAAGATGCAAGCGGATGTGTATTATGCAACGCATTGTACGGTGTGGTTGGATACCAAAATTGTGCTCAAAACCATTTTGATGATATTGAAAAGCGAAAACGTATATAAGGATGTTTCGGAAGAAACCTCTGCGGTGCAGCAGGTGGAATCCTTGAAGCAGTAATCAAAGAAGGGGGCAGATGTCGTTGATTAGAGAGTACGGATATGAATACGATGCTGCTCCTGTTGCATCGTTGCTGGCGGATACGGTAGAGCGTGTAATCACCGAGCCGCAAAACGGTGTATGGTATTTGCGCAGCGGGCGTGATGCACTCAAAATGGTGGCGAGGGAGCATCCCGATGCCACGGTGCTGATGCCGGCGCTTTCTTGCGATTCGATGACGGTGCCGTTTTCGCTGTACGGACTGCCGATCCGATATTATCGCTTGACCGAGCGGTACACGGTGGATACGGAGAGCGTGGAGGCGCTGATTCACGGGGGCGAAACGGAACTGTTGTTCCTGTATATGGACTACTTTGGGAACGAGGCGTTGACCGACAGCCAACTACTGTGTTTGCAATCTCGTTATCCGACCATGGTGTTTGCGGAGGATCGTACGCATAATTTGTTACAACCGCCGACACGCACGTTTCAGCCCGATTACGTCGTTGCCAGCCTTCGTAAATGGACGAATATACCGGATGGCGGTATGCTGCGTTCAAAAGTGCCTCTGCGGCACACCAAGCTTGGTACGGCGTTATCCTTTTCACGGGAACGCCTGCGGGCGCAGGAGCTGCGTCATCGTTTTTTTGAAACGGGTGATCTTGAACTCAAGCAGCAGTATCGGGAGATTTTTTCCACCGTTTCCGAGCAAATGGATGTCGATCCGTTGCCGTGCGGTATGTCGGAATATGCTTTTCGCTTGTTGCAGAGGGTCGATTGGGCGGAAGTGAGTGCCCAACGCAAAGCCAATGCGACCGTGTTGATGGATGTGTTGAAGGACGAACCCGTGCGATTGATCGGAGCGGTTCCGGGACAAAGCGATCTGTACGTGGCGTTTTTGACAGAGCACCGTGACGAGATCCAACGTCGTTTGTCGGCGGTCGGTGTGTTTTGCACGGTGATTTGGCCTCTCAGCGAGGAGAAAAAGGCGGCGTGTCCCGTTGCGGCGACGACCGAGGCGTGTATGCTGGCTGCCCCGTGCGATCAGCGGTATACGGAAGCGGATATGCACGTTATCAGCAATGAAATGGTGAGGGTGCTTCATGAGTAAGAAAATTATGATTCTCGGCGCCAGCGTGCTTCAGCTGCCTGCGATCCGCAAGGCGAAGGAAATGGGGCTTACGGTCGTTGCGGTGGATATGGATCCCGGAGCGATCGGGTTTGCCGAAACCGGCATTATCAAAGAAGTGATCAGCACCATTGATATTCCAGCGGTGCTGGAAGCGGCGAAGCGGCATCGGATCGACGGTGTGATGACGCTGGCTAGCGATATGCCGATGCGGACGGTGGCGGCAGTTGCCAAAGAACTGGGGCTTGTTGGTGTATCGGAGGAAACGGCGCTGAAAGCCACCAACAAAGCGGCCATGCGTGAAGCGCTGCGCGAGTACGGGGTGCCGATTCCACAGTTTTTCAAGGTGTCGAATCGTCAGGAATACAACGAAGTCGTCGGGCAGTTCCGTTCGGCATTTATCGTCAAGCCTGCGGATAACTCCGGCAGCCGGGGTATCTTCCTGATCGAAGACATTACCAACACGGCGCTGATTGAGCAAGCGTACGAATACAGCCGCCGCTATTCCCGTGGGGGCGACGTGGTGGTGGAGGAATATATGCGTGGGCCGGAGGTCAGCGTGGAAACGCTGACTGTGGACGGCACGTGCCATGTCATTCAGATTACGGACAAGCTGACGACGGGTGCACCGCATTTCGTGGAAATGGGGCATTCGCAGCCGACACGTCACTGCTCCCGCACAGCGGAGCAGATCCGCTGGGTGGCAGAAGCCGCCAACAAAGCGGTGGGCATTCAAAACGGCCCGTCACATACGGAAATCATCGTGACGGAGGAGGGCCCGAAGATCGTGGAGCTGGGCGCCCGCTTGGGCGGCGACTGCATCACGACGCATCTGGTGCCGCTGTCCACGGGTGTGGATATGGTGGAGTGCTGTATCCGCATTGCCTTGGGAGAGAGCCCGGACGTGACGCCGAAGTTCAAAAAGGGCAGTGCGATCCGGTATTTTGAGCAGACGGCAGGCGAAGTGCGGCGTATCGATGGTGTAGAAGCCGCCGAGGCGCTTGATGGTGTTCAGCAGGTCTGCATTGTGCACGGCGTGGGCAAAACCGTGACCGAGATCGACAGCAGTGCGGCACGTCTCGGCTTTGTGATCGCACAGGCAAGCACCGCCGGGGCAGCAGTGGCGGCGTGCGAAGCCGCACGTGATCGGGTGACGATCGAGATTTTGTGAGAATGGGTTGACTATGTATGAAAATTGTCATTGTGACCCCTATTTTATACGATGCAACCAGTCCGTTTAACCATTTGATGCACGATATTTTGCAGGGGCTGTTGGATGCCGGTCACGAGGTGGTGCGCATTATCGCCACCGACGGCTCGGATGACGAAGGTTATAAACTGGGGTTGGATGGTATTACCTACATTCCCGTCGTGCGTAAACCGAGCGGCAAGGCCAATATCATCCGTCGCTACCTCAACGACACGATAACGACATGGCGTATGGCGCGGGTGCTCAAAAAGGTGAAGGCCGACGTGCTGTTCGAGGATGTGTGCTACTCTTCGTACTGGAGCGTTCGTGCGGCGAGAAAACGGATGCAGGTCGTCTCCATGCTTCAGGATGTTTGGCCCGATAACGCCGTTCAAAGTGGCTTGATTGGTGAGGGCTCACTCATCTACCGTTATTTTGAGTTTTGGCAAAAGAAGGTGTACAAGCATTCCGATCGTATCGTGTGTATTTCGGAGGATATCAAGCGGTTTATTGCCGACAAAGGGGTTTCCCGCGATAAGATGTCGGTCATTTATAACTGGGGTTACTCCGACGATACGGTCAACATTCCGTGGGATGAGAATCCGTTTGTTGAACAAAACGCTTTGTCAAAGAATGTATTCTATGCCGTATACGCGGGCAATATCGGTCGCATGCAGAACGTGGAATTGATCGTGCGTGCGGCCGAGCGGCTGTGTGAGAACGACACGATTCGTTTTTTGCTGATTGGTGACGGCGTGAAAGCGGACGAGATCCGTGAGCAGGTGCAGGGACTGCCAAACGTCACGATGCTGCCACTGCAGCCGAGTGAGCTGGCGACCTCGATTTATTGTGCCGCCGGCGTGAACCTGATTCCGTTGGTTAAAGGCGGTGTCAAAACGGCGCTCCCCAGTAAAACGGGTGTGGTACTGTCTTGCGGCCGACCCACCGTGTTTTGCTTTGGGGAGGATACACTGTTTGCCGAAATGGTGCATGATTGTGAGGCTGGAGGTTGTGTCAGTGCCGAAGATCCCGCAGAACTTGCAGAGGTTATCCGTTTACTGAGTGAAAAGCCGAAGGGAATCGTAAAAGGAGCCTATACGTTGTTTGAAAAGCAGTTTACCAAGCAGCACAACGTGCAGCGATACGTCGACGTGATTACGGCAAACGGAGGGTAACGGAATGAAGATTCTTTTTATCAACTCCGTTTGCGGCATCGGCAGTACCGGCCGTATTTGTGCTGAATTGGCTGAGCAACTGACTGCGCAGGGGCATACGGTAAAAATCGCCTATGGACGGCAGGAGTATGTGCCGGAAGAGTACGCAGGCTTTGGCGTAAAAATCGGAAACAACTACGGCGTTAAGGCGCACGCATTGCTCACCCGTCTGACGGATCGCCATGGATTTTTTTCCAAATCCGCAACCCGTAAGTTTCTTCATTGGGCGGATGATTTTGATCCCGACGTACTGTGGCTGCATAATCTTCATGGGTACTACGTGAACGTCAAGTTGCTGTTTGACTGGATCAAATCCCGTCCGCAGATGCAAGTTAAGTGGACATTGCACGACTGCTGGGCGTTTACCGGGCATTGCACGCATTTTGATGCGGTAGGATGCCAGAAATGGAAGACGCAATGCACCCATTGCCCGGAAAAGACCTCCTACCCGGGGAGTATGCTGTTAGATCGTTCGGCAAAGAACTTCAAAGATAAACATGATATTTTTACCGGTGTCAAAAACATGACGCTTGTGTCTCCGTCACATTGGCTGGCCTCGCTGGTCGAGCAGAGTTTTTTGAAGGAGTATGCAGTCCGAGTTGTTCATAACGGCATTGATCTTTCCCTTTTTACGCCGTCGCCCGGTGCTTTTAAGGAAAAGTACGGATTAAAGGACAAGCACCTTTTGCTGGGCGTGGCGTATGGTTTCGGCGAACGGAAAGGGTTGCAGGATTTCATTCAGCTTTCCCGCCGCTTGAAAGCCGATACCGTACTTGCCTTGGTAGGGGTGAATCAACAAGATACGGCTTTGTTGCCAAGCAATGTTGTAGCGATTGAAAAAACCGAATGTTTGCAAGAACTGGTCGAGGCATACTCTGATGCCGACGTGCTTCTGAATTTGACGTACGAGGACACATTCCCGACGGTCAATTTGGAGGCGCTCGCGTGTGGAACACCGGTGATTACTTACCGCACGGGGGGGAGTCCCGAAAGCTTGGACGATACTTGCGGTGTGGTGCTCGAGCAGGGTGACATCGATGGCATATATCAAAGTGTTCAAAGGTTGCGTGAGCATGCATTCGCCGCACAAGCGTGTGTAAACCGTGCGCAGCAATTTGATAAAGCTAAGATGCTTGACGGGTACAAAAAACTGATTTTTGAATAAAGAACGAGGGAAATAGCGTGAAGATTGTTCATATGTGCCTGTCAGGTCCGATGACCGATGGGTGGAACTATCAAGAAAACCTTCTTACCAAGTATCATACGCAATTTGGACACGATGTTTCGGTGATCACGTCTCGCTGGGTTTACGATGACAAAGGAAACTTAGTGTGCAGTGAACGTGATGACTATGATTATGGCGGCGTGCGGATGATCCGGCTGGGCGGAAGGCAATGGGGGCTATCGCAGCTTCAAACGCACAAGAACGTGTATCAACGGCTACAGGAGGAAGCGCCCGACATTCTGTTCGTCCACGGCTGTCAGTTCCTGGATATTTACCCGATTGCTCGGTATTGCAAGAAGCATCCGCAGGTCACGGTGTATGTAGATAACCACGCTGATTTTTCCAACAGTGCCACCAACTGGGTGTCAAAGAACATTCTGCATAAGCTGTTGTGGCGCCGCTGTGCGAAGAAGATCGCACCGTACACGAAGAAGTTTTACGGTGTTCTTCCGGCCCGTGTGGAGTTCTTAAAAACGATGTACAAGCTTCCTGCCGACAAGTGTGAGCTGTTGGTGATGGGCGCTGATGACGAGATGGTGGAGGCGGCCGCAAAGCCGGAGGTGCGCTCCCGCATTCGTGCGAAATACGGCATTGCCGAGGACGATTTTCTCGTGATGACCGGCGGCAAGATCGACGCTTTCAAAACGCAGACCTTGTTGCTGATGGAGGCTGTCAAAAACATAGACGATCCCCGTGTCAAGCTGATCGTGTTCGGCTCGGTAACGCCGGAACTGAAGGAAAAAGTCGAGGCGCTGGCGGACGGCCGCAAGGTACAGTACATCGGCTGGGTACAAGCGAAGGATTCTTACGAATACTTTGCCGCCGCCGATCTGGTGGCGTTTCCGGGTCGCCACTCGGTGTTTTGGGAGCAGGTCGCTGCGCAGGGGATTCCGATGCTCGTCAAGTATTGGGACGGTACCACGCACGTGGATCTTGGCGGCAACGTAGCGTTTTTGAAGCAGGATACCGTCGAGGAGATCCGGGTGGCGATCGAGCGGCTGCTTACCGAGCCGCAGCAGTATGTGGAAATGAAACGGATCGCGGTCGAAGAGGGAATGAAGACCTTTTCGTACCGTGATATTGCGAAACGAAGTATTGAATCATAACGTGCAAAGGAGGGACGGGCTGTGTTATACGTTGTTACGGCGGTGCACAATCGAAAACCGATCACGGAACAATTTGTGGACCAGTTGTTGGCACAGACCTATTCCGATATTCAACTGGTGCTGGTGGATGATGGCTCGACCGACGGCACAGCCGATATGGTACGGGAGAAGATGCCGAATGCTGTGATTCTGCAAGGTGACGGAAATCTCTGGTGGGGCGGTGCACTTCACAAAGCATACGGTTGGATGAAAAAATCCTCGCTGAACGACCAGGATTATGTGATGTTCTCCAATGACGACGTGATGTTTGACAAGCGGTATGTGGAGACGGCGCTTTCGATCCTGAAGGACAGGCCCGACACGCTCCTGACCGGCTACGGCGTGAGCATCCAGACGGGCAAGCAGATCGACGGTGCGGTAAAGTTTCGGTTCCCGAAGATGCTCTCCGGCACGATCCGTGCTGCGGAGGCGGAAGGAAACTGCGCGTCGACCCGCAGTCTGTTTTTCCGTGTTCGGGATTGGAAGATGATCGGTGGATTTCATCCGGTGCTGTTGCCGCATTATTTGTCGGATTATGAATGGACGATTCGCGGCAGCCGGAAGGGCTTACGCATCTACTGCACCGGGCTGTTGCAGTACGGCGTGAATGAAGCAACGACCGGATATAAGAAGCCGACGATGAAGACGATTTTTTCCAAACGCTCGGTGAGCAATCCGTTCTATAAGATCAATTTCGCCTTGTTGGCTGCACCGTGGGGTAAAAAACTGGCGTCGGCGGTGTGCCAAGGCTGTCGCTTTTTCCAGCGGGTTGTGGAGAAAGAGAATGACGTATAATCTGCCCGAGAGATCGGTGAGGCCTGTGTGAGAAACATGTTACGAGGGAGTGCGGATAAGGTGAAAGCGGTATTGATTGGATGCTTTTCGGTATTTGACAAGCTGTATAACGCATTGGTTTGCAAGTACCGCAAGGTGTCTCGCGGTGCAAATGTAAGAATTAGAGGAAAGCTCTGCGTTTGCGGACGGGGCAGCATTACGATCGGCGATGGTGTGGCGATCAACACGTGCCGACGAGCGAATCCGATCGGTGGTGACACTCGTACTATTCTCAACACGGTGCAGCACGGCACGATCCGCATTGGCGCACGCAGCGGGCTTTCCAATTGTACGATCGTGTCACGTGAGAGCGTTACGATCGGTGAGGACGTTCGTATTGGCGGCAGCTGCCGGATTTACGACACGGATTTTCACGCCGTTTCATTTGAAGATCGGATCATAAATGGCGATCACAACGTAGTATCGAAGCCGGTCGTAATCAAGGACGGCGCATTCATCGGTGCGTTTTCTATCATCCTGAAAGGCGTTACCGTCGGTAAGCACAGTGTTGTGGGCGCCGGTTCGGTTGTGACCAAGAATAGTCCCGACGGTGAAGTGTGGGGAGGTAACCCGGCAAAGTTTATCAAAAAGCTGGAGGAGTGAGTTTGGTGCACCGGCCAACTCGCATCGGAGGTTCTGTATGATGACGGAGAAGAAAAAAGAGCATATTAAGTGGCTTCAGCTGTTGCCGTGCATTGTGTGCATCAGTTGGCTGAATCACGGCTTGTTTGCGCAGTTCGGCATTGTTAATTTTGCTGTGTTTTTCTGCTGCTTTGGGCTGTGGTTTATATTGGGACTTTCCGACCGCTACTTTGTTTCCCGTTATCTTCGGGAAAACGTGTGGCTGCTTGGGTATGTGGCAATGGTGCTGCTGTTTTCTGTGCTGTTGGACGAGTTTTGGAACAAGTATTCCTATACCGCTTTTTACTTACTGATCATGTTGATGTTTTCAACGTATTATCGTGCGGATCGTTATCGGCAGGAGAGAAAAATCCTTTGGTATTATTATTTGATTGAGATTACGGTCATAGCAATCGTCACAGCGTACACCTGTGTCAACGATCCGTATTTGGCACGTACGCTGGCCGGTGGCGTGGAGCTCGAAGAAGGGCAATCGTCATTGTTCGTTGCTTCGTTTGATAATATTTATACCTTTGCGCTGGTTGTCATTTTTGCTGTTGCCGTCAGAGGAAAATTGCTCAGCAAGAAGCTGTGGATAGTCAGCGTAGCCATGTTGATTATCTGCATATATTTTGCGAACTTTGGCACCGCTGTTTTTATCAGTGTCTTATTTTTGGCGTTGATGTTCCTGGTAAAGAAGCCGTGGAAGATCCTGCTGTGTGTTGTGATAGTTGTGCTCCTGTTTTCGAGTTTGCGGCAGTCTATTGCCGATTTCTCGACGATGCTGTCGAATCAGACATGGCTGTCTGATTTTTTGCGTGGTAAGCTGATGGATATTGCGAACACCTTAAACGGGGTGCACGCCTACCAGGATGCTAATACGTTGTATATGCGCTTAGAATACATCGAGGATGCGTTGACCGTATTTGGAAAGCATCCGTTATTTGGTGTTTACGGTTTCACGGAGCTTTATACCACGGAACGCGTGCTGTTGCGAGATCATAACGTGTGGTTCGATATGATTGCCTATTTTGGCGTGATTCGTATCATCCCGTTTATCGGCTTCTTGCATTCCTGGTATACGAACAATAAACCCCTCTTTAAGCAGTTTAAGTACTCGCCGCTGGCATACGTGCTCCTTTTATGGGTGATTTTGGGCTTTTTCAATCCGGTGAACAAACCGGCAGTACAAGTGTTCTTGTTTGTGATGCTTCCATTGTCCGACGTGTTGTTTAGGGAAGAGGAAAACGCTGCTCCGGAAGGCGCTTTGCCATGCCGTTCCGGTGTGTAATGGAGGATATATGAAGAAGGTTGTTGTATTCCACCACGTTTCCAATTTGGGAGGCGGAACCATCAGTTTGGTGGACGTATGCCAAATGCTGGCATCCTCCTATGAGGTGGTTGCGGTGATCCCTCGGAAGAATTCCGAACAGCTCACCGAACGTTTGCAACCGTTTGCTCGTGTGAAGCATTTTGAAGGCGTGATGCCGCAGATAGCGTATTATAGCGGTTCTCAGGCGTTGATTTCTCGTAGCTTTTTCTCGTCCTTCTGCGTTCCAGCAGATGCCGTTCGAGAGATCGTAGACAGTATCGCCGAGGAGGATCCTGATATCATTCTGGCAAACTCGATGGTTCAGTGCCGTATGGGAAAGTATTTGAAGCGTCTGCGTGCCAAGAAGCTGATCTACGTGCGTGAGACGTTTCGCGAGGGTCTCGTTTCTCGGTATATGATTCGATTGATCAATCGGTATTTTGACGGCGTTTTATGCATTTCACCGTACGAAAAAGACTACGCTCGCTTCGCCTTGCCGTGCGAGGTGATCACGGATTGCTACGTGCCTACCGCTGAAACGAGTCCGTCGCAGGATCAATCGCATTTCACCGTGCTGTTCTTGGGCGGTGATGCACGGATCAAGGGCTTGGATATTTTGCTGCGCTCCATCGAACACGTCCAATGCGCCGACGTTCGATATGCGGTGTGCGGACATATCGGAAGCTTTGCCGGTACTTGGAAAAATCGGCTGTTGCACCCGTTCGAGATGCGTCGTCTCAAACGGATACAAACGTTGCTGGCACGTCATCGGGATAAGGTGACGCTGCACGGTTTCGTTTCCAATACGGCGCAGATGATCGTGGACAGCGACGTGATCGTGTTTCCGTCCACCGTGCCGCATCAGGCGCGCCCGGCGCTGGAAGCGGGCGAATTCAGCCGTCCGGTGATCCTTTCCGATTTTCCGCAGACGGCCGCCTTCATGAGGCACGAGCACAATTGCCTGACATTTCGTCCCAACGATCCGAGGGCGCTGGCTCGGGCAATCGATCGGTTAGCGGACGATCCGTCGTTGGCGAAGACGTTGGGTGAAAACAATCGTCGTGTCAACAGGGAGTGTCACGACTTTTTGCGAGAACGAGAGCGGTTTATGCAATTTATATCTCGAGTTTTGGAGGGTGAGACGCAATGAGCAACGTGGTGTTATACGGTCACGGCAGTTCCTTGAATCATGGCTGTGAGGCGATTGTGAAAACAACAGAGGCTATGGTGCGCCGTGCTGTTCAAGATGCGGATGTCTACCTTTCGACGCTGGATGCAGACAATGATCGCAAGGCGTTTCCGTTTATTGATCATTTTATTGAAAACCGAAGCGTGCCGAACAATCTGTTTTTTAATGTGGCTTTGTATTTTGGTGCCAAGTTCTTTCCGTCCCGTGATTTGGGAAATGCATACCGCTACAAGGAGTTTTACCGCCGGATAAAAACCTTTTCGCCGGATACGCTGTGGATCTCCGTTGGCGGCGACAACTACTGTGCGGCTGCACCGCGGTGGTTGTACCGTCAGAATGAGGCAATTGACCGTAGCGGCGCACGGAGAATACTGTGGGGTGCTTCGGTGGAACCGGAAACGACCGGTAGTGAGATGATGGCGGATCTGAATGGGTATCAAGCCATTTTTGTGCGCGAATCTATCACGCGGGACAGCTTAATCGAAAAAGGGTATACCGGCAACCTGCTGTACCACGCCGATCCCGCTTTCACATTACCGGTATCTACCGTACGGGTGCCGGATTCGATGAAATCCGGTGATTGGATCGGTGTAAACCTGAGTCCGGTCGTGATGCGCAGTGAAACCGTTGGCGGTGTCACGTACCAGAATTATCGTTCTTTGCTGGAGTATATTATCAAGGAAACCTCATACAACGTAGCGTTGATTCCTCATGTGGTGTTGCCGGAAAACAGTGACTATCAAGCGATGTCGCAGTTATATGCCGAGTTCAAGGATACCGGAAGGATCCTTCAAATACCGGATACCTATACGGCTTCGGAGTACAAAGGGATCATTTCGTCGTGCAAGCTGTTTGTCGGGGCCAGGACGCACGCCACTATTGCGGCGTACTCCACCTGTGTGCCGACATTGGTGATTGGATATTCGGTGAAGGCCAAGGGAATTGCCAAGGATCTGTTTGGCTCCTATACCGGTTATGTGCTGCCGGTGCAGGAATTGGATGAAGTAGACCGTTTGACCGGAGCTTTTGTGAATGCGATGGATCGTGCAGAGAGCGACCGACAACGTTTGCAAGCGGTAATCCCGGGGTTTGTGGAGAGTTCCCTGTCGGCTGCTGATGATCTGAAAAAGGAGTATGAGCGATGATTGATCAGGTGCCGAGCGCATTATGCAGCGGATGCCGAGCTTGTGAGGCGGTTTGTCCGCATAAAGCGATCGACTTCGTTGAGGGAGAGGATCGGTTTTTGTATCCTCAAGCAGGGAAAGGATGCGTTTCCTGCGGCCTGTGCCTGGCAGTGTGTCCCGTTATGAACGAAACTGTCCGGGTCGATCGTGAATCCATTCAGCTGACAGCCGCACAAAATCACAATGCAGCGATTTTAGAGAAAAGCTCGTCCGGCGGCGTGTTTTTTGAACTTGCCAGGATGGTTGTGGAAGGCGGCGGCGTGGTTTTTGGTGCGGCTTGGGACAAAGACTTCCGTTTGAAGCATCAGGCGGTGTCGGACGTGAGTGCTCTTTCTGCTTTGATGGGAAGTAAATATGTGCAAAGCGATACGGCGGGCTGTTATCCGCACGTCAAGAGTGTTTTGGATGATGGTCGGGATGTGTTGTTTTCCGGAACGCCGTGTCAAGTGCGCGGCTTACTCGCTTTTTTGCGAAAGGATTACGCAAACCTGTATACCGTTGATGTCGTATGCCATGGGGTTCCGTCGCAGGACTCGTTTGATCGATATATTGCTGCGTGCCGAAAAAAAGTGGGTTCGGCTTTGACGAAAATTGATTTCCGAAGCAAAAGCAGTGGTTGGCGCAATTTCTCGGTTCGTTTGGAATTTGAAAATGGCACCGTCATGGAGAATACCGTTCGTGACGATCTGTTTATGAGAGCCTTCCTGAAAAACTTAACACTTCGCCGTTCGTGTTATCAGTGTCGAGCAAACGATTATCGCAGCGGAAGTGATATTACTCTGGGCGACTTCTGGAACATCGAAAAAATCGGGAACGGCTATTCCGATGATCGGGGCGTATCGGGCGTTATGCTGAAAACGGAAAAGGGAAAGCGCCTGTTTTCCCGCTTGTACAGTAATTTCATTCTGGAAACGCATCCGCTCAGTGATTTTGTAAAGTATAACGTCGTGGTCGAAACCTCGGTGAAGCAGCCCGAAAAGCGGGAGACCTATCTCCGCTTGCTAGCGAGCAAATCATTTGAGCGGCTGGACGGTCGATTCGTTTGTTCCTCCCGTAAAGAAGCACTGAAAAGGCGTATCAAGAAAATCATAAGAAGGTAAGATGCAGAATGACACCTATTGTATTGTTTGCATATAATCGTCCTGATCATCTAAAAAAGACGGTAGAAGCTTTGAAGGCGAACAAAGAAGCGAAGGAAAGTATTTTATATATTTTTTCGGACGGTCCCCGTATAAAAAAAGCGCCTGCTGATGCAAGTGCGGAGCTGATACGGCAAACGGACGAGAAAAACGAAAAAACACGACAGGCCGTGGAAGAAACACGGCAATATATACGCGCGGTGGCGGATGAATCGTTTTTTCGGGAGGTTATTGTAACCGAGGCTCCCGAAAACAAAGGATTGGCAACCTCCATTATCACCGGCGTCGATTGGGTGATCAACAGACACGGGCGGGTTATCGTCATCGAGGACGATGCCGTTTGTGCGCCGGGTTTCCTTCGCTTTATGAACGATGCGCTGGATTTTTACGAGTCATATGACCGTAAGATTTGGATGATCGGTGGATATTGCCCGAAGTTGGATATACCGCAGGACTATGCGTATGATTTTTATGTCATGGGACGCGGCTCCAGCTTTGCATGGGCCACGTGGAAGGATCGTTGGCAGAAAATCGATTGGACGGTTGCGAGTTACCGGGATTTTCGAAACAATCACCGTCTGAGAAGAGCGTTTAACCGGTATGGCGATGATCGTGCCAATATGCTGGATGCGCAGATGTTAGGGAAAATCGACTCCTGGGCCGTTCGATTTGCCTATGAAATGTTTAGAAACGGTATGTATGCGGTTCTTCCCACGCGTTCGCTGATCCAAACAATCGGCCGCGATGGTACGGGCACGCATGCGACACAAGTGTCACACGACTTTGACGTCGAATTGGGAGAAGCGCCGCAAAATATAGCGTTTGCGGACGTTGACCCGGACGAGAGAATTGTCAAACAGCATACAGCCTATTTTAAACGGTCAAAGGCGTATTTGTTTAGGCAATATGTTAAGAATTGTTTATTGAAAAAATGAGCCTGAAAGAAACAAACGGTATGTTGAAGGGATAGTATAACGTGAAAAACAAGCGATTAGCGTCCAATATGATAGCCAATCTGGTGGCTTTTGCTGTCAATATGTTGGTTAGTTTTTTTCTGTCTCCGTATATTGTGGGGAACTTGGGAAGCGAAGCCTATGGGTTTGTTTCGCTGATCAACAATATGGTGTCTATGAGTCAAATTGTTACGATCGCATTTAATTCCATGGGCTCCCGATTTATTACTATAGCGATACATAAAGGTGAGGAGGAGAAAGCACAAAAGTATTTCTCGTCACTGTTTTATGCCAATGTATTTATGAGCGTTTTAATCTTGCTTTTCTTTGCGAGTGTGGCGCTCAACGTAACTGCCATATTCGATGTGCCGTCACGGTTAGTTGGAGATGTTCGCCTTTCTTTTGTTGTGATGGCGATTGCGTTTTCTCTTTCGCTGATATTTTCTGTGTATTCTGTATCAACGTATGCAACGAACCGACTGGATTTATCGGCATGGCGTGAGATGACTAAGCAATTTGTTCGCGCCGGTGTAATTTTTTTGCTGTTTGCCTTGTTCACGGCGAACATTGTGTTTGTAGCGGTTGGTTCTCTCGTGATGGAAATATATTTTATGCTTGCCAATCACCGCTTGATGAGAAAATTGTTGCCGACATATCGTGTGAAACGTCGAAACTTTTCTTTCGCCGCACTTAAGGAGCTTACATTATCTGGTATTTGGAATTCGATTGGCCGTTTGAGTTATGTTTTGCTTAGCGACCTGGACCTGATGGTGGCGAATATTTTTATCAGCGCAACGGCGATGGGTGTGCTCTCAATTTCCAAGACAATTCCGTCGGCAATCAATTCATTGGTAGTGACGATCGTTTCAATTTTCCTTCCCACACTTACGATACGGTATGCCAAATTGGATATTAATGGTCTGCTACAAGAGATGCATAAGGCGATCAAAATTGTTGGTGTTTGTATTGCGCCGATTCTCTGTTTTCTGGTAGCATATGGCAAGGATTTCTATATGTTATGGCAACCAACCCAAGATGCAGAAGTACTGCAGGTGTTATCTATTCTGGCTATTTTGCCGGTGTATTTCACCTTGGGAATGAAATCGGTTAACAATATTTTTTCCATTACCAATAGGCTGCTGCTCCCTACCATTGTCACGCTGATCACATCCGTGGTGACCATCTCGCTTGAGTTCGTTTTGCTGAAATATACATCCTTGGGTATATTTGCTATTGCGGCAACGAGCAGTGTATGTTTACTTATTAAGGAGATTTCTTTTATTCCTTTGTATGCGGCCAAGTGCTTGGGGGTTCGGTGGTACACGTTCTATCCGCAGTTGATGAAAGAAATTTTTGTAGTTGCTTTTTCCATTATCATTTCCTTGGCGCTCCATAGCGTTTTGTCGGCAACGTCGTGGCTTACGCTGATTCTGTATGGAGGATTATCAATGTTGATCGTTATGCTTTTCAACATTGTTGCCACCCTAAAAAAGCAAGATTATATAGCTATCTCGGGGAAAATTCGAAGAATTGTGAAGCGTGCTGAATAAGTGCTTCCGGGAGGATGTTTGTGTATGACCAATCTGACATCGTTATTCTTATCACAATCGTATAGTGACACGTGGGACGACTATAACCGTTCGCTGACGAAGGCGGGCTTTGCCTGTTGGGATTACGTCGTGCTGACGGCATCCAATGAGCAGCAGGCGGCGGGCTTCCGTGCCCAGCTTGAGGAACGCCGTGCAGCAGGCTTTTTGCCGCCGAAGACGCAGTTCGCCGTGGTGCCCGACCGTGACGGCAAACGTGTCGGCAGCGGCGGCGCTACGCTGGGTGTGCTGCGCTATTTGGCGGAGCAGATCGGCAGTGACGATTTCAATGGCCTGCGTATTTTGGTCATCCATTCGGGTGGCGACAGCAAGCGTGTGCCGCAGTACAGCGCACTCGGCAAGCTGTTTTCGCCCGTGCCGCACGAGCTGCCGAACGGTAGAGCCTCCACCTTGTTTGACGAGCTGCTTATCGTGATGAGCTCGGTACCCTCCCGCATCCGTGAGGGTATGCTGCTGCTGTCGGGTGACGTGCTGCTGCTGTTTAATCCGCTGCAGATCGACTACAACGGTATCGGTGCGGCGGCGCTGTCTTTCAAGGAGGACGTGCAGACCGGCAAGAACCACGGCGTGTTCCGTGGCGGTGAGGGCGGAAACGTCTGCGAATTTTTGCACAAGCAAACGGTGGAGTCGCTGACCGAGCGTGGCGCTGTCAATGAACAGGGCTGTGTGGATATTGACACCGGTGCGGTGGTGTTTTCGACAGATATGCTGCGCTCGCTGTATGGCCTGATTGCCACCGATGGGCAGTTGGATCCTGACAAATACGATGCGTTCGTCAACGAGACGGTGCGCTTGTCGCTGTACGGTGATTTTCTGTATCCGTTGGCGACCGATTCCACGCTGGAGAAGTTTTACGACGAAAAGCCCGAGGGAGACTATTGCGAGGAACTTACCGCTGCCCGCACGGCGGTGTGGGAGGCACTGCGCCCCTACCGTATGAAGCTGCTGCGCTTGGCTCCGGCGAAGTTCGTGCATTTCGGCACGACACGGGAGATCTTGGCGCTGATGAGCGGCGGGGTGGACGGTTATCGTGACCTCGGCTGGAGCAAGCACATCAACAGCAGTATCAACCGTGAAACGGCGGGCTATTGCAGCATCCTGTCGGATCGCGCCACAGTTGGCAAGGGCGGCTATCTGGAGGTCTCGTACGTGCACAGTGGTGCTACGGTGGGAGATAACGTGCTGTTGTCGTACATTGATATTCACGACGAGACCATCCCGTCGGATGTGGTGATGCACGGCCTGAAGCAGAAGGACGGCAAGTTCGTCGTGCGTATCTACGGCGTGACGGATAACCCGAAGGAAAGTAACCTGTTCGGCAAGCCGCTGTCGGAGTTGGCGGCGGCGTACGGCGGCGCCGATGCGCTGTGGGAGACGGGCGAGGGCACGCTGTGGACGGCGGCACTGTATCCCGTGTGCGACACGGTGCAGGAGGCGGTCACGGCGGCGCTGAATGTGTATGCCATCGCGCACGGAGAGGGCGACGTTGCTGCGTGGAAAGCGGCACAGCGCAAATCACTCTGCTCCGGCTTCAACGATGCCGATCCCGAGGCGATTATTGCGTGGGATAAGCGGATGCAGGAGTTGGTACGTATGGATGCGCTGGCGAAGTTCATCCGTGCCGGCAAGCCCGCCCGTGAGGCGAAGGGGCTGCTGAAGGCGGATCACCTGACCTCGATCCAGCGGCAGTGGCTGGACAAGCGGTTGGCGGGTGCCGATTTCAGCGAAGCGATGCGTCTGAATTACTATCTCGGCATAGCGCTCGGCGGTGCCGAGGGCGACGCCTACGTGGCAGAGTGTTTTAAGACCATTCAGTCTACCATTTTGAAGGCGACGCTGGATAATTTGCAATTTAATGAGACCTGCCACATGGCAACCGACCGGCACACCGTGAGATTGCCGTTGCGCATCAACTGGGGCGGTGGCTGGTCGGATACCCCGCCGTACTGCATTGAAAACGGCGGCACGGTGCTGAATGCGGCGATGCTGCTTGGCGGCGAAAAGCCGGTTGAGGTGACGCTGGAGCGTATTCCGGAGCACAAGATCGTGTTTGACAGTCGGGATATGGACGTGCACGGTGAGTTTGATACCATTGAGCCTTTGCAGCGCACGGGCGACCCCTACGATCCGTTTGCACTTCAAAAGGCGTGCTTGCTCGCCTGCGGCATTCTGCCGAAGGAGGGCGGCGACCTTGATGCGATCCTGACCCGTCTCGGCGGCGGCTTTGTGATGCACAGCGAGGTCACCAACGTGCCGAAGGGCAGCGGTCTGGGCACCAGCTCGATCCTGTCGGCGGCGTGTGTCAAGGCCGTGTTTGAGTTTATGGATATTCCGCACACCGAGGACGATCTGTACGGCCATGTGCTTTGTATGGAGCAGATCATGTCGACCGGTGGCGGTTGGCAGGATCAGGTCGGCGGCGTGACGGACGGCGTGAAATACATCACCAGCCGACCGGCGCTGTATCAGAAGATGAAGGTACAGCACATCGAGCTGTCCGAAGAAACCAAACGTGAGCTGGATGAGCGGTTCGTGCTGATCTATACCGGTCAGCGCCGCCTCGCACGCAACCTGCTGCGTGACGTGGTGGGACGCTACGTCGGCAACGAGCCGGATTCGCTGTATGCGCTGGACGAGATCCAGAAGATCGCCGTACTGATGCGGTTTGAACTGGAACGTGGCAATGTGGATGCGTTCGCCCGACTGCTCAACCGTCACTGGGAGTTGTCCAATATGGTGGACAGCGGCAGCACCAACACGCTGATTGACCAGATCTTCAGCAGTATCGAGGATCTGATCGACGGCAAGATGATCTGCGGCGCCGGCGGCGGTGGTTTCCTGCAGGCGATCCTGAAGAAGGGTGTCAGCAAGGACGAGGTGCATAAGCGGCTGAAGGCCGTATTCCAGGACAACCCCGTCGATGTATGGGATTGTGCGTTAGTGTGGTAAATTGGAACGAGTTGCCGACTTTTGACGGATGTTTACGTCAAAAGGGCGTCAAAATAGTTGGAGAGAGGGAAGAATTATGAGTCTGTTTCAAGACAAAACATTACTCATCACCGGTGGTACCGGTTCGTTCGGCAATGCGGTGCTGAATCGGTTTTTGAAAACCGATATCGGCGAGATCCGCATCTTCTCGCGTGACGAGAAGAAGCAGGACGATATGCGCCACGAATTTCAGGCGAAGATGCCCGATGTGGCGGAAAAGATCAAGTTTTATATCGGCGACGTGCGCGACCTCGCCAGCGTGAAAAATGCGATGCACGGCGTGGATTTCATCTTCCACGCGGCAGCACTCAAGCAGGTGCCGTCCTGCGAGTTCTTCCCGATGGAAGCGGTGCGCACCAACGTCATCGGCACCGATAACGTACTGACCGCTGCAATTGAAGAGGGCGTCAGCAACGTCATCTGCTTGTCTACCGATAAGGCAGCGTATCCCGTCAACGCCATGGGCATTACCAAGGCGCTGGAGGAGCGTGTCTCGGTGGCGAAATCCCGCACCGTGTCACCGGATAAGACCAAGATCTGCTGCACCCGCTACGGTAACGTGATGTGCAGCCGTGGCTCCGTGATTCCGCTGTGGATCGAGCAGATCAAGGCGGGTAACCCCATCACTATCACCGAGCCGTCGATGACCCGCTTCATTATGTCGCTGGACGAGGCAGTGGATCTGGTGCTGTTTGCGTTTGAAAACGGTGTCAGCGGTGATATTCTAGTACAGAAAGCCCCCGCCTGCACCATTGAAACGCTGGCGAAGGCGGTGGCGGAGCTGTTTAATCCGGCAACCGAGATCAAGGTCATCGGCATCCGCCACGGTGAGAAGCTGTATGAGACGCTGCTCACTAACGAGGAATGCGCCAACGCCATCGATATGGGCGATTTCTACCGCGTTCCTGCCGACACCCGCGGCCTCAACTACGATAAGTATTTCAAAGACGGCGATAAACAGCGTAACCCGCTGACCGAGTTCAACTCCAACAACACTGAGCTGCTGAACGTCGAGCAGGTCAAGGAAAAGCTGCTGTCGCTGGAATACATCCGTGGCGAGCTTGCGGCGATGGAGAAGTAAGATGAACATACTGATCACCGGCGCTGCCGGATTTGTCGGGAAGAACCTGACCGAAGCGCTGAAAAGCATTCGCGACGGCAAGGACAAAACGCATCCAAACCTTGCGGTGGACGAGCTGTACCTGTACGATCTCGGCTCCACGGCGGAAGAACTGGATGCCTATTGTGCCAAGGCGGATTTCGTGTTCAATCTCGCAGGCGTCAACCGTCCGCAGACTCCCGAGGAGTTTATGCAGGGCAATTTCGGCTTTGCCTCACACCTGCTCGACACACTGAAGCGTCACGGCAATACCTGCCCCATGGTGCTCTCCTCCTCGATTCAGGCGACCCTGATCGGACGGTACGACAGCGACTACGGCCGCAGTAAAAAGGCGGGAGAGGACCTGTTCTTCTGCTACGGCAAGGAGACGGGGGCCAAGGTGCTGGTTTACCGTTTCCCCAATCTGTTCGGCAAGTGGTGCCGCCCGAATTACAACAGCGCGGTGGCGACCTTCTGCAATAATATTGCCAACGACCTGCCCATCACGGTCAACGATCCCGCAGTGCAGCTCGAACTGCTGTACATCGACGATTTGATCGATGAAATGTTGGCGGCGCTGGAGGGACAGGAGCACCGCTGCGAGTTTGACGGTATCCAAACCGTGCTTACTGAGAATGGTACGTTCTGTGCTGCCCCCGTGACCCACAAGGTGACACTGGGCGAGATCGTCGCGTTGCTTGAAGCCTTCCGCGATCAGCCGCAAACGCTGACGGTTCCCGAAATCCCGAAGGGCAGCTTTGCCAAGAAACTGTATTCCACCTATCTGTCCTATCTGCCGAAGGATAAGGTGGCGTTCCCGCTGAAAATGAACGTCGATGCCCGTGGCTCGTTCACCGAACTGCTCCGCAGTGAAAAATGCGGTCAGGTGAGCATCAACATTTCCAAGCCGGGCATCACCAAGGGACAGCACTGGCACCATACCAAATGGGAGTTTTTCATCGTTGTCAGCGGTAGGGGGCTCATTCAACTGCGTAAGATCGGCACCGATGAGGTGTTGAATTTTGAGGTCAGCGGCGACAAGATCGAAGCGGTACATATGCTGCCCGGTTATACGCACAACATCATCAATCTGTCGGATACCGACGATCTGGTGACGGTGATGTGGGCGAACGAGTGCTTTGATCCGAACAAACCCGATACTTTTTTTGAGGTGGTAGAATGAATATCAAGCTCGACTATTCCGATGTGAAATTCCAGGATAACGGTAAGCTGAAGTTGCTCGTCATCGTTGGTACCCGCCCGGAGATCATCCGTTTGGCGGCGGTCATCAACAAATGCCGTACGTATTTCGACTGTGTACTGGCACACACGGGTCAGAACTATGACTATAACCTCAACGGCGTGTTTTTCAAGGATCTGAAGTTGGATGCGCCCGACGTGTATATGGATGCGGTGGGGGATGACCTCGGCTCGACGGTGGGCAACATTATCAACTGCTCCTACAAGCTGATGAATCAGATCAAGCCGGATGCGCTGTTGATCCTCGGTGACACCAATTCCTGCTTGTCGGCGATCGCGGCGAAGCGCCTGCACATTCCGATCTTCCACATGGAGGCCGGCAATCGTTGCAAGGATGAGTGCCTGCCGGAGGAGACCAACCGCCGTATCGTAGATATCATCAGTGACGTTAACCTCGCTTATTCCGAGTACGCACGCAAGTATCTGCACGAGTGCGGCTTGCCGAAAGAGCGCGTGTATGTCACAGGCTCTCCGATGGCTGAGGTGCTGCGGAACAACTTGTCGGATATTCAGGCGTCCGACATCCATGCCCGTCTCGGCTTGGAAAAAGGAAAGTATATTCTGCTTTCGGCGCATCGTGAGGAAAACATCGACACCGAAAAGAACTTTCTGTCCTTGTTCACCGCTATCAACAAAATGGCGGAGAAATACGATATGCCGATTCTGTATTCCTGCCATCCGCGCAGCAAGAAGCGTTTGGCAGAAAGCGGCTTTGAACTGGATCCTCGCGTCATTCAGCACGAGCCGCTCGGCTTCCACGATTATAACTGCCTGCAGATGAACGCCTTTGCCGTGGTGTCGGACAGCGGTACGCTGCCGGAGGAAAGCTCGTTCTTTACGAGCATCGGCAACCCCTTCCCGGCGGTGTGCATCCGCACCTCCACCGAGCGTCCCGAAGCACTGGATAAGGCGTGCTTTATTCTCGCCGGCATTGACGAACACAGTTTACTGCAGGCGGTGGACACTGCCGTGTCGATGAATGCGGACGGTTACGACGGAATACCTGTTCCCGATTATGTGGAGGAGAACGTCTCTACCAAAGTAGTCAAGATCATTCAAAGTTACACCGGTGTTGTGAATAAGATGGTTTGGAGAAAGTATTGATATGCTAACTCAAAATGTACAACTGGAAAATAAGACAATTTTGGTGACCGGTGCGGCAGGATTTATCGGCGCAAATCTCGTGACCGAGCTAATGCACACCGTGCCGACGGTGACTATCGTGGGTTTGGATAATATGAATGCCTACTACGACGTGGCGATCAAGGACTACCGTCTTGCTGAGATCGAGCGTCTGGCAGAGGAGAAGACAGGCATTCGCTGGGAATTCGTCAAGGGCGATCTCGCGGAGGCGGCACTCATCGACCGCCTGTTTGCCGAGTACAAATTTGATGTTGTCGTCAATCTGGCGGCACAGGCGGGTGTGCGGTACTCCATCACCAATCCCGACGCGTACATCCAAAGCAACTTGATCGGTTTCTACAATATTCTGGAGGCGTGCCGCCGTTATCCGGTGGAGCACCTCGTGTATGCCTCCAGCTCCAGCGTGTATGGCACCAACAAAAAAGTGCCCTACGCCACCGAGGACAAGGTGGACAACCCCGTGTCGCTGTATGCGGCCACCAAGAAATCCAACGAGCTGATGGCGCACGCTTACTCAAAGTTGTATAACATTCCGTCGACGGGTCTGCGGTTTTTCACGGTCTATGGCCCCGCGGGTCGTCCGGATATTGCGTACTTCGGCTTTACCAATAAGCTGCTGAAGGGCGAGACCATTGAGATCTTCAATTATGGCAACTGCAAGCGAGACTTCACCTACGTGGACGATATCGTGGAGGGCGTCAAGCGTGTGATGCAATGCGCCCCCGAGAAGCAAACGGGCGAGGATGGTCTGCCGATCCCGCCGTACCGTGTGTACAACATCGGCAACAGCAGCCCCGAGAATTTGTTGGATTTCGTGGATATTTTGCAGCAGGAGCTGATTCGTGCCGGCGTATTGCCGTCGGATTACGATTTTGAGGCGCATAAAAAGCTTGTGCCGATGCAGGCAGGGGACGTTCCCGTGACCTACGCCGACACGAGCGCACTGGAAGCCGACTTCGGCTTCAAACCGTCCACCGATCTGCGGACGGGTTTGCGCCGCTTTGCCGAGTGGTACAAAGCGTTTTATCAGGTATAACATCGCAAGGAGGAAACGACGATGCTGAATAATATTAGTAAGATCCTGACGGGAGATATGCTGAAGGTGCTGTGCGATATGGGTCACGGTGATGAGATCGTGCTGGCCGATGCAAACTTCCCGGCGGAGACCTATGCTAAAAACACGATTGTCGGTCATGTGATCCGTTGCTCCGGTGTCAGTGCGGACGAGTTGTTCCGTGCGATTTTGGATGTGTTTCCGTTGGACGTGGGGTACACTGATCCATCGATCTGCGTGATGGATCTGACAGACGGCGATAAGAAAAAAGGCATTCCCGAGCCGACGGTGTGGCGGGATTTCGCAGCCACCTTGCACACGGATTATTCGACCGTCGAGATCGGCAAGCTGGAACGGTTTGAGTTTTACGACCGTGCGCAGAAGGCCTACGCCATTATCCAAACCGGTGAAGAAAAACAGTACGGCAACCTGCTTCTCGTCAAAGGCGTCGTAAAATAAGCAAAGAAGGCATCCAAACGGATGCCTTCTTTTTATATATAACCTTATTGTACAATATGCAGCTTGATGCCGAGATCACGCACGACTTTTTTGAACTGCGGATCGAGCGGACGGTGGGCGTCGGTGACGATCTCGTCCACCAACTCCAGTCCGGCACAGCGGTACACCGACCGCGAGCCGATCTTGGTGCTCTGCACTACCAAAATCACGCGCGAGGCATTCTCCATCATCTTGCGCGCCAGATCACCCTCCTCGATACCGGTGGTCATCAGCCCGTCGACGCCGACGGCCGATGCGGTGATAAACGCCTTGTCGGTGTGGAAGCCGGCAAGCTGATCTGCCGTGACAGGGCCGAAGGTATAGCCCTCGTCAGGGTGCAGCTGACCGCCCAGCAGAATGCATCGGCACTGCTGCTGTAGCAGTGCGGCAACACCGGTGGAGTTGGTGATGACCGTGAGTCCCTCAACGTCGGTGATGTTGCCGGCGACCGCCTCCATCGTCGAACCGGTGGAGATCGCAATCACGTCGTGCGGCTCGACCAGTGTGGCCGTAAGCGCACCAAGCTGTTGCTTGATCTGGCTTCCTTCGGAGCGGCGCTTTTGATAATCCGATTCCGCCACCGGGCGTGTCGCACTGACAGCGCCGCCGTGCACCTTGATAAGCTTGCCCGCCTCACACAGCGCCGTAATGTCCCGTCGGATCGTCTCCACGGAAACACCGAGCTGTTTGGCAAGCGCACTGACGACGACCTCGCCGTTGCGTGCGGCGAGATCCTCAATAAGTTTTTGTCTGGCACCGGTAAGCATAGGCCACCTCACATTGCTGAATTACGCTTTCAGTATATCAAATTCAAGCCAAAAATGCAAACAGTATTTTCGCAAATATGTTGAAATCTTTGGGAAAGTGTGGTATAATGACCGCATAAAACCCAAAAGAGGAGTGTGCTTATGTTGCAAACTGACGTTTTGGTCATCGGCGCCGGTGCAGTGGGTACGGCGATCACCCGTGAACTGGCAAAGTATGATCTCGATGTCCTGTGCGTGGACAAGAACGAAGATGTCGGCGGCGATTGCTCCAAGAGTAACAGCGCCATCATCCACACCGGCTACGATGCCGCCCCCGGCACGCTGGAATCCCAGCTCGTCGTGGCGGCCAACCCGATGTACGATCAGCTGACGAAGGATCTGGATATTCCCTTTGAGCGTATCGGTGCGATCCTGCCGGCACTCAACGAGGAGCAGTTTGAGAAGCTGCCGTCCATCAAGGAAAAAGCCTTCAAGAACCGCGTGTACGATATCGAGTATCGCACGAAGGAGCAGCTGCTTGCGATGGAGCCCGAGCTGTCGCCCGAGGTGCTGGGCGGCTTGTACATCCCGCGTGAAAGCATCATCGACCCATTCCTGTTGGTCGTTGCGATGGCGGAAAATGCCGTGATGAACGGAGCGCGCTTCCTGCTTTCCACCGAGGTCATCGGTATGGAAAAGGAAAATGGCAAGGTCACGGTGGTGCACACCACCGCCGGTGACATTCAGGCGAAGTACGTGGTCAACGCCGCCGGTCTGCACTGCGACGATATCGCGGAAATGGTGGGCAAGAACGACTACTACGTCAATCCCCGTAAGGGCCAGTTCTACATTTTGGATAACAACACCTCCTGTAAGGTTAATCACATCGTGCTGCCCATTCCCACCAAGCTGACCAAGGGCAAGCTGATGTGTCCCACGATCCACGGCAATATGCTGGTTGGCCCGACGGCCGAAGATCTGACCGACAAGACCGACAAGGCGATCACTGCCGAGGGTCTGGCATCGATCAAGGCGGACGTCGAGAAGCTGATTCCCGGAGTGCAGCTGCGTGATACCATTACGCAGTACGCCGGTCTGCGCGCCAACCGCAATCCGGAGGGCCTCAATATCGACGTGTACGACGATATCGCCAACTACGTCAACCTGTCGGGCGTGCGCTCCACAGGTCTGACTGCGTCGGTCTCTATCGGCACCTATGTTGTCGAAATGCTGAAGAGCATCGGCCTGGCGCTGACCTTCAAGGAGAACTTCATCACCAAGCGCCGCGGCATCCCGCTGTTCCGCGAACTGTCCCGTGCCGAGCAGGATGAGCTGATCCGCGAAAATCCGCTGTACGGCAATATTGTTTGCCGTTGCGAGACGGTGACCGAGGGTCAGATCGTTGATGCCATCCACTCCGTCATTCCCGCCCGTTCGATGGACGCGATCAAGCGCCGCGTCCGCGCCGGTATGGGTCGCTGTCAAGGTGGCTTCTGCGGCCCGAAGGTGATCGAGATCATCGCGCGTGAGTTGGGTGTGGATGCTGAAAGCGTCTGCAAACGCAACAAGGAAGCGTATATGATCGCATCCAAGGTGAAATAAGGAGGGACAGCCATGAAAAAGATCATTTGTGACGTAGCCGTTGTCGGTGGCGGTCCTGCCGGTCTCGCCGCGGCGGTCGCCGCCAAAAAAAGAGGGTGCTGAGCGCGTGCTGATCGTGGAGCGTGACAACCATCCCGGCGGCATTCTGCAGCAGTGCATCCATCCGGGCTTCGGTCTCAAGCTGTTCAAGAAGGAGCTGACCGGTCCGGAGTATTACACGGAATTTGTCAAAGAAGCCAAGGAGCTCGGCGTGGAGTTCCTGTTCGATACGATGGTGCTGGAGCTGGCGGATAACACCCTGATCTGCGCCAACGGTCAGTACGGCATCACCGAGGTCGAGGCCGGCGCGGTGGTGCTGGCGATGGGTTGCCGTGAGCGCACCCGTGCCAACATCAGCATTCCCGGCACCCGCCCCGCCGGTGTGTACACTGCCGGTGCGGCGCAGCGCCTGATGAATCGTCAGAACCGTATGGTCGGCAAAAAGGCCGTTATCCTCGGTTCGGGTGACATCGGCATGATCATGGCGCGCCGCCTCAGCCTCGAAGGTGCTGAGGTCGTGTGCGTGGTGGAAATCATGAACTACCTCGCCGGTCTGAAGCGTAACAAGGTACAGTGTCTGGATGACTTCGGCATTCCGCTGATGCTCAGCCACACAGTTACCGAGATCGTCGGTAAGGATCGTGTGGAGGGCGTCAAGGTCGCACAGGTGGATGCCAACCGCCGCCCGATCCCCGAGACCGAGCAGTTTATCGAATGCGATACGCTGCTGCTGTCGGTGGGCCTGATCCCCGAAAACGAGCTCAGCCGTGGTGCCAAGCTGCAGATGCATCCCGTCACCGGCGGCCCGGTGGTGGACGAGAATATGCAGACCACCGCTGCCGGTGTGTTTGCTGCCGGTAACGTGGTACACGTCAACGATCTGGTGGATAACGTCAGCGCTGAAAGTGCAACGGCCGGCCGCAGCGCGGCACGGTATGCCAAGGGTGAACTGAAGGCCAGCGACACACTGGACGTTACCGTTGGCAACAACGTGCGCTACGTCTGCCCGGCGAAGTTCTCGCCTGAGCGCGGTGGCAAGGTGGATTTCTACTTCCGCGTGCTGGCTCCCGTGGCAGGCAAGGTGGAGATCATCGCGCGCGACGGCGATACCGTACTGGCGCGCCGCGTTGCCCCGTATGTCAACCCCGGTGAGATGGAGCATCTGTCGCCCGACGTCACGGGCGCTCGGTCGCTCACGATCGAAGTCAAGGAGGTTTGAGTGATGGAAAAGAAGATCATCTGTACCGTATGCCCGACCGGCTGTGAGATGACGGTGACGGGCGAGGACGGCAAAGTCACCTCCGTTGTGGGCAATACCTGCAAGCGTGGCGAAGTGTATGCGGCGAGCGAGTTTTCCGATCCGGTCAGAACGCTGACCTCCACGGTGCGCGTGGAGAACGGTGCCGAGCCGCTGGTGCCGGTGCGCACCGAGGCCCCCGTGCCGAAGCGTCTGATCCCCGAGATCATGAAGCTGGTCAACGGCATCACGCTGCAGGCGCCTGTTGCGCAGAAGACCGTGGTACTGGAAAACGTGCTGGATACCGGCGTTAACGTCGTGACTACCGGCGAGTGCGATTGATTCTGTAATCAAAAAGACCGAGGACAGCCGTCCTCGGTCTTTTCCTTTATCCAAACACTTCACAAGCCGCCACGATCTTCAGCATATCACGATCCACCCGATCGCGCCCGTAAGCATCCCAAAAGCGATCGCAATACGCCTCGGTTTTGAGATTAAATACCAGTGTCCACGCGCCCCAGAACAGATCGACGTGGCGGTCACCGATACCGCCGTTTCCGAGATCGATAAAGCCGCTGAACCGCCAGTTGTCCAACATAATGTTGGGTAGACAGTAGTCGCCGTGTAGCAGCGTGTCGGCGTGCAGCTCGTGCCCGTGGGTACGCACCACCTCCCACGCCTCCTCGGCGGAGGTGTAGCCCCAGTTGTCGGGAAACAGGGAGGTGTCGTACCATCCGTTGTGATAATTCTGCTCCGCCCGTGCCAGATAGTGCGCGGTGTGGTCAGAAATCGGGCAGGCGGCGGTGTCGCTCTCGTGCAGCTCGCGCAGCAGTGTAGCGGTCAGCTCGCACAGCCGCTTGGGATCGTCCAGGTACGCTGCGTGCGTGCAGTCCTCACCCGGAACACGCGCGGTCAGCAGCCAATCACGATCCGTCGAACGGTGATCCAGTACTTCGGCGGCAAGCCCCTTGGTATGAAAAAAACGCGTCATCGCCGCCTCGGCTGCCAGTGTGCCTTGTGGTGCGGATTTGAGATAATAGCCGCCGTCTTTGTCGATGAACCACACCCGCGCCTCGGGGGAGCAGCTGCTGTCATACACCGCCGCACCGTCGATCAACGGCTGATAGTCGGCGGGGAAGATGTGAATATCGGGACGTATCCGCGTTCGCTTCATAATCGGCGGCTCCTTTTCGATGGTTGATAACAGCTTCAGTATATCACAGACCGATTGGCGGGGCAACAGTATTTTCCCGATTGCATAACTGTCGAAAGTCTGATATAATACGCTGTATGAAGTGGATATCGGAGGGACGTATCATGGAAAAAAAGATTCAGGAAGCGGCACGGTTGCATCAGCAGGGCTTTAATTGCGCTCAGGCGGTGGCGCTGCCGTTTTGTGAGGAGCTGGGGATGGACCGTGCGACAGCGATGCGTGCGCTGGAAGGCTTCGGCGCAGGCATGGGCGGACGCACGATGGCGTGCGGCGCACTGTCGGGCGCGGTATTCGTGGCAGGTCTCAAGCACAGCGACGGCAATCTGGAAGCACCTGCGTCCAAGCAACGCACCTACGCGGCGAGCAAAACGATCGTCGACGCGTTTATCGCGCAGTGCGGCGCCTCGGCGTGTGAGGATATCTTGGGGCTGAAAACGGGAACACCGCTGATCAGCTGCCCTGCCTGCATCGAGCTCGGTGTTCGGCTGGCGTATCAGACCCTCGCAGAATAAATAACGGAAGAATCAAACGAGGTCGGAGACTGTCTCCGACCTCGTTTTTCTGTTATTCTTTCTCCGCTTTCGGACGATAGGGGAGGGCGACGCCGTTTTTCGCAAACGCCGCGTGGAGGTGCTCCGTCAGATCGTAGTGCAGCGTCCAGTAATCGGCGGCGTCACACCACACGCGCACCGTCAGCCCCATCGTGTGCTCACTGTAGCTGCGCAGCCGCACGAACGGCGCCTCCGGCTCGGATTTGGACAGCGGATGCTGTGCAACCACCTCCAGCGCGACACGCTTGGCAGCCTCTACGTCCGCCTCATACGCCAGCGGGATCAGCAGATCCAGCCGCCGCGTTTTTTCGTGGGAGACGTTGGTGATATGGCTGTTGACCAGCACGCCGTTGGGAATGCTGACCTGCTTGTTGTCCACCGTTTGGATGGTGGTGTGCATCAGATCGACCGTGATGACCGTACCCTCGTCACCGTCGGTGATGATGTAGTCACCCGTGACGAAACGGGGGACGAACAAGAGGATGATACCGCCTGCGACGTTCGACAGGGAATCCTTGAGTGCAACGCCGATGGCGAGCGCGGCACCGGACAGCGTTGCCGCCAGGGTGGTGACGGGGACGCCGAGCGTGGCCAGCGCGGTGGTAAAGACGATGACGTAACCGACGATCTTGCTCGCCTTGCGGATAAACCGCACCAGCGAATCGTCAAACTTGGCACGAACGAACGGTCGACTGATGATGCGGGTGAGCAACCGCACCAAAAAATACCCGATCACCAGCACCAAAACGGTATTGGTAAACGGCGAGACAAACGCCCAAATGTCTTCCCACGGCATACTATAAACACCTCACGAAGCAGAATTCCCCTTTAGTATACCGCACCCGAGGAGAAAAAGCAATCCCTGTTAACCTCTCGTGCCGCAAAAGCACGCAGTGCCGAGTGGGGTTTACTTTTAATCGGTGATGTAGTATAATGCATACAAGTGAGGTGTTTTACTATGTCCATGACAACGGATGAGATCTATACCTCGTTCCTGTGGGACGAATCGTATACGGAAGAGGAGTACGAGGCAAAAATCGCGGCCGGTATACAGGAGATCCGAAACTGTAAATATATTTATCCGTTTATTTTGCCTTGTGTGACTCCTGAAAACAGCAAATCTATTTGGGAGCCGTGTGCTACAGGTATTGCCTTGCGATCTAATGAGGAACTTGAACCGTATTTGCTACTATTATTTGAATGGTTGCAGGATATAAACTGGCCTGGGGCAATTACTATATTTAACAGATTGCTACAGATGCCTTTTTCGATGCTGGAGAGTGATTATACTTATACTCGGCATCGCGCCGAACAAGAAAATGATACATTGTGGTTAGCGACATTGGATAATTTTGACAAGCAATTAAAGAAGTAAGGCTACGTTCGGGACAGGGGAGCCGATTTAATTCCAACGCCCAGAATAACAAAACACCGACCACAAAAGTGGTCGGTGTTTTGTTGGTCGGAGTGACGGGACTTGAACCCACGGCCTCTTGGTCCCGAACCAAGCGCTCTACCAAACTGAGCTACACCCCGTTGCACAAAGCATAGGTTATTATACTCTGTAACGAATGGTTTGTCAAGGCTTTTTTGCGCATCTTTTTTATTGCTCTTTTGCGGTATCTATGGTACAATACCCTTGTATTGACCGAATTTTATGCGGAGGAGAAACTATATGAGCCTGCAAACTTCTCGAGCGTCCCGTATCTTCCAGCAGATCGTGCTGCCGATTTTGGTAGCGCTCTGCTTCTCGGAGATCGTCTTCGTCTTCCTGTGGGGATTTCACTCCTGGGAATCGATGGGACTGAACGTGGAAGCCGCAACCTGGCCTGCACAGAAGCTGATGTGTTGCTTTGGTCTGGCGCTGGTCCTCGGCGGTCCGGTGTACGCTTTGGTGCGCGAGCTCGTGCGTGACCGCGACGAGGTGACCAAGGAGCGCCCCGTGTGGTTCTATCCCGTCTTGTCGGGCGTGCTGTCGCTGGTCGCCATGTGTGTGGCGTATTCCTTTATCGGCATGTGGCCGTTCGGCGAAAAGAGCGGTATGATGGTGGATATGCACCACCAATACGCACCGCTGCTGGCGGGCCTGCGGGACAACCTGCTGTCCGGTGAACTGTCTCTGTACAGCTTTGAGGTCGGCCTTGGTGCCAACTACCTCTCGCTCGGTGCGTATTATCTCGCCAGCCCCTTCAATCTGCTGCTTTTACTTTTCCCCGAAAACCTGCTGGCAGAGGGCATTTTGTTTATCACCCTGCTGAAAAACGCACTCAGCGGTGCCATGTTCGCGCTGTGCGTGCAGCAGATCTTCCGTAAACGCGAAATGTGCATCCCCGCCGTGTCGGTGATGTACTCACTGATGATGTACCTGCTGGCGTATTCCTGGAACTTGATGTGGCTGGACGTCGTGATGGTACTGCCGCTGGTTATCTGGGGCTTTGAGCGGCTGATGCACACCGGCAAATACCTCACCTACCTGCTGTCGCTGACCTACGCGCTGTTTGCCAACTACTACATCGCGTTTATGCTCTGCATTTTCATTGTGTTGTATTACCTGACCTACTGCCTGCGCTCGCGCCGCACGGGCAAGGAATTGGCAATCAGCTTTGCCCGCGTTGCCGGCTTTTCGGCACTGGCGGTCGGCCTGGTGGCGGTGCTGCTGATCCCGGTTTACCTGGCTCTCAAGCTGACTTCTGCCTCCGGCGCGGAGTTGCCTGAAATGACCAACACGCTGGATATGTTCCAGCTGCTCGGTCGCCATTTTGCCAACGCGGGTCCCACTATCCGCTCCGGCAACCTGCCGAACATCTTTTGCGGTGTGTTGGCGGTGTTCTGCGTGCCGCTGTTTGCGCTGAACAAGGGTATTCCGCTGCGCCGCCGCCTGGCGTTTATGATCCTGTGGCTGGTGATGGCGTTCAGCTTCCTCATCAACCTCACCGACCTCGGCTGGCACGGCCTGCATGCGCCAAACGACCTGCCGTACCGTTTCTCCTTCCTGTACAGCTTTGTCCTGCTGCTGATGGCGTATGAGACGCTGCTGCACTACAAGGAGATCGACAAAAAGCACGTGTTTGCCGTCTTTGCGGGGATCGTGCTGTATCTGCTGGTCGAGGAGCGCTTCGGCGGCGATAAGTACGATTTCAAAATGATCTACGCCAATCTGGCGTTGGTCGCGATCTACACCGTGATTCTTGCAGTTTCCACCCACCGTCGGCTGCGTCGCGGCGTATTCTATTCGCTGATCCTGTTGGTCGTCACGGCGGAGATGGTATTCTGCGGCGGCAGAACCGTCGTGCAGCTGAATGCGAACGAATACTTCACCCGCCACGAGGACTACGTGGACAACGACACCACCGCCGCGATCTACGAAGCGGTGGAGCGCGCACAGGAATTGGGTGACAGCAAATACGGCGGTGACTTCTACCGTCTGGAGGTGCTGCCGCGCCGCACCTGTGTGGATACCGCACTGTTCCATTACCGCGGCATCACCAACTTTGCTTCCAGCAACTATTACGCCACCACCAAGCAGATGGGCGGTTGGGGCTACGCCATCAACGGCGTCAACAGTCATCTGTACCACACCTTTATGCCGTTTACCGACTCGCTGCTCGGTATCCGCTACCTGGTATCTACCGCCAACTTGGTGAACCATCCGCAGCTGGCCAAGGTGGATTCGGTCACGGTGGGGGACAGCACCTATTACATCTACGAAAACGGCTATGCGCTGGGTCTTGGCTACGTTGTCGATCCGTATATCAAGGACTACCAATACACGCAGTACGATCCCATCTCCTCGCTGGAGGATCTCTACGGCACCGTGACCTCGACCTACAAGCGTCTGCTCAAGCTGCAGAGCTTCACCGCCGACCAGAGCAGCGGCGCCTCGGTGGGGTATTCGTTCCCCGGCTTCCGCGTACAGCCGACGGGCTCGCTCCCCGCGAATTTCACCGCAACGGTGGAGGATGCCGGTCAGGTCTACGTGTTTGTGGACTGTATGGCGGCGGATGCGATCAGTGTTACCTGTGGCGGCAACACCTTCTCGGTATCGCCGTATGAGCCGTATATTTTCGACGTCGGCGTGCTGTCCGAGGGAACGACCGTTACGCTGTCCATCACCTCCGACATCGCCTGTAACGGCAACTTCTACGTGGCAACGCTGGACGATGAAGCGTACACCAAGGGTATGAAGGAACTGAAGCAATCGCAGCTCAAGGTCAGCCGTCAGGAGGGCAACCGCGTCAGCGGTACGGTGGACGCCAAAAAGGCGGGCGTGATGATGACCTCCATCCCGTACGACACCGGCTGGACGGTACGTGTGGATGGCAAAGCAGTCGATACCTACGCCGTTTGTGAGGGCTTCCTCGCCTTCGATATGGCGGAGGGTAAGCACACGGTGGAGATGGAGTTTTATCCCGACGGCTGGTGGTTCGGTGTGCTGATCAGCGGTGCCTCATTGGTCATCCTGCTGGTGGTGCTGATGGTGACCTGGCTGCTGTGGCGGCGCAAACAGAAGCCTGCACCGGCGGAGTATCTGGACTACGACAGTGCCCTTCCGATCCAGGAGGGCTTCTCGACCGATGCCCAGCCGATGACCGCGTGCCCGCCGCTTCCGGAAACCTTTGCGGAGCTGACGGGAGAGAACCCGATCTCGGCGGAGGACGTACTGCTGGAGGAACCGACAGCACCGAGCGAGCGGCCTGCCGAAGAGCCTGCGCCTCCGATGCCGGAGCTTTACGTACCGATCGAGGTACCGGATGAGGATCCCACACCCGAAGAGAACTGATAAAATTGCTGTGCACCGTGCGGTGTACAGCAATTTTTGTCTATATTTTGCACACGGGTGTCTTGCACTTTGTCGCGGCGGCAGTATATAATGTGAGTAACTAAAAAAGGGGGCGGGCAGCATGAAAACGTGGCTGAACGATGCGGTGGTCTATGAGATCTATCCGCAATCCTTTTACGATACGAACGGCGACGGCATCGGCGACCTGCAGGGAATCATCGCCAAGTTGGACTACATTCAGGAATGCGGCTTTACCGTCATTTGGCTGAATCCCATCAACGAAAGCACCTTTTTCGACGCCGGCTACGACGTCACGGATTTTTACAAGGTCGCGCCGCGCTACGGTACAAATGAGGACTACCGCGAACTGTGCGCTGAGGCTCACCGCCGCGGTATGCGCGTGATCTTTGATCTGGTGGCGGGACATACCTCGGTCGAACATCCGTGGTTTGTGGAATCGGCAAAGCCGACACGAAACGACTACACCAACCGCTACATTTGGACCGACAGCACTTTTGACAGTCCCGAGGGCATTTCGGGCTACGGTGACCGCGACGGCAACTACATCACCAACTTTTTCTGGTGCCAGCCGGCACTGAACTACGGTTACGCACATCCCGATCCCGAAAAACCGTGGCAGCTGCCCGTCACGCATCCCGATTGCCTTGCCACCAAGCAGGAATTGCTCAACATCATCGATTTCTGGATGGATCTCGGCACCGATGCGTTCCGCGTAGATATGGCGTCGTCGCTCATCAAGGGTGACACCGACGGCAGCTACACCCGCGCGCTGTGGCACGAGATCCGCGCCCATATCGAGACGCGCGATCCCGAAGTTTTGCTCATTGCGGAATGGGGCTCGCCCGCCGATGCGATCGACGCGGGCTTCCACTGCGATTTTCTGCTGCACAGTGGCAACGAAGCCTACACCTCGCTGTTCCGTATGGAGGAGGGTCGAAACACCTTCAAGCGGCTGTACACCGGCCACAGCTACTTCAACCGCGACGGCCAAGGCGATATTCGCACCTATCTCAACCGCTTGCAATACGATCTGCAGCAGATCGACGGTCGCGGCGTGGTGGGTATGATCACCGGTAACCACGATATCCCGCGTCTTGCCTATCGCCGCACGGAGGAGGAACTCAAGGCGGCGCTGACCTTTTTGTTTACAATGCCGGGAACGCCGTTTGTCTATTACGGCGACGAGATCGGTATGGACTATCTGGAGGGGATTCCCTCCAAAGAGGGCGCGTTCACGCGCACAGGCTCACGTACGCCGATGCAGTGGGACGAGGGCAAAAACCACGGCTTTTCCGAGAGTGATACGCCGTATCTGCCCACCGACGGGCGTCCCGAACCCCCCACGGTGGCGGCGCAGGCGGCAGACCCCGATTCCGTCTTGAATTTTACAAAGCGCCTGATCCGTTTGCACCGCGACACGGCGGCGCTGCACGCCGACGGTGCGTTTGACGTGATTGCGGCAGGCTATCCGTTCGTATATACCCGCGCCGCCGAGGGCAAAACGCTGTACGTCGCTATCAATCCCTCGGATACGGCGTATCGCCTGACTCCGCCGCCGTTTAAGACCGTGCTGCTCAGCCAGAATACCGTAGTGGGGGACGGTATGCACATGAACGGTGTGAGCTTTATCGTGGCAGAGCTTGCTTGATTTTGCGGACAACCGTTCTTGACAATCGGTCAGGCGGCGGTATAATAAAAACAAAGAACTTCAAAGGGGGAGACCGTATGAAACATTTTGATACCTTTGGTGTGATGCTGGACTGTTCACGCAATGCGGTAATGACCGTCAAGGAACTCAAGCACTTCATCACCGTGCTGGCTCGTATGGGCTATAATCAGCTTCAACTGTATATCGAGGACACGTATGAGGTGGACAACGAGCCGTATTTCGGTAGCTTCCGTGGCCGTTATTCGCAGGACGAGCTGCGCGAGATCGATCAGTTTGCCTTTGACAACGGTGTTGAACTGGTGCCGTGTATGCAGACGTTGGCACACCTGAACACGCTGAAATACTGGCCGCAGTACGAGAAGATGATGGATGCGCAGGACGTGCTGATGGTGGGTGAGGAGCGCACCTATGAGCTGATCGAGAATATGATCAGCTCGCTGCGCAAGTGCGTGCGCACCAACAAGATCCACATCGGCATGGACGAAGCACATATGCTCGGCAAGGGCCGCTATCGTGACAAGCACGGCGACCGCGATCGCTCCGAGATCTTGTTGGAGCACCTGGGACGTGTGTGCGAGATCACCAAAAAATACGATTTTGAACCGATGATGTGGAGCGATATGTTCTACCGCATCGCCAACAACGGTCATTACTACGCCAAGGAAGATACGGTGAACGCTTCGATCGGCGAGAAGATCCCCGAGTCGGTCTCGCTGGTCTATTGGGACTATTACCGCGTAAAAAAAGCGGATTATCGGCAGATGATCCGCGGCCACAAGCGCCTGACCGATCGTGTGGTGTTTGCGGGCGGTGCGTGGAAATGGATGGGCTTTACCCCGAAAAACGCATTCTCGCTCCGTGCGACCAAGGCGGCGTTCAGCGCCTGCATTGAAGAGGGCATCCGCGACGTGTTTATGACGATGTGGGGTGACAACGGCGCCGAGGCCTCGGCGTGGTCGACTCTGCCGACGCTGTGCTATGCCGCCTGTCTGGCGCAGGGCATCACCAAGATGGACGACATCAAGGCGAAGTTTGAGGAATGGATCGGCTATCGCTACGACGACTTTATGCTGCTTGATCTGCCCGACCGTTTGAACGGTAACAAGGGCCGTATCAACCCCTCAAAATACGAGTTGTACAACGACTGCTTCTTCGGTCTGCTGGACAGCGCCGTCGGTGAAAACGATGCCAAACAGTATGCGTCGTTTGCCAAGCGTCTGCGCAACGCTTCCAAGCGCACGGGCGAATTTTCCTATCTGTTTGATACCGCCTCCAAGCTGTGCGCTGTGCTGGCATACAAGTCGGATATCGGCATCCGTACCCGTGAGATGTACGCCTCCGGTGACCCCGAGGCGTTGGAGCCGATCATCGCCGATTACAACAAGATGATTAAGCGCACCGAAGCCTTCTATCAGGCGTTCCGTGCGCAGTGGTACACCGAAAACAAGGCAAACGGCTTTGAGGTGCACGACATCCGACTCGGCGGTCTCATCATGCGTATGAAGAATTGCCGCGACCGTTTGGCAGACTATGTCGCCGGCCGGATCGACGAGATCCCCGAGCTGCACGAGCACACGATGCCGTTTCGTCAGGGTCACACCGACTATAACTATTATTACAGCACCGTCACGCGTAACCTACTGTAAAACAAAACAGCGGAGAGACGACCAGTCGTCTCTCCGCTGTTGTTTATTCGTCTTCGTTGGCTTTGATGACCCGCCAGCACAGTGCCCGCAGATCCTCCATCGTGGAGATAGTACCTGCCTCGCCGCGGAAGATCGCCGCCCCACGCAGCTCGCGCATATACCACGACGCGTGCTTGCGCGCCTGCAGCAGCGCGCAGCGCTCGCCTTTGAGCGACGCCGCCAGCGCTACCTGCCGACACAGGATCTCCATCCGCTTGGCGAGTGGCGGCGTGGGGAGGAGCGTGCCGTGCTTTAAGTACGCCTCCACCTGTGAGAACAGCCACGGCGCGCCCAACGCGCCGCGTCCGATCATGATGAGATCGCAACCGGTATGCTCATACAATGCGGCGGCGGATTGCGGCGAGGTCACGTCGCCGTTACCGATGATGGGAACGGATACCGCCCGTTTGACATCACGGATGATATCCCAATCCACGGGCGGCGCGTACATCTGATCGCGTGTGCGCCCGTGCACCGTGATGGCGGCGGCACCGCCGCTTTCACATGCCTGCGCTACCTCGACGGCGTTGACCTGATCCTTGGCGTAGCCCTTACGGATCTTGACCGTCACGGGCACGTCCACCGCCTCGCAGGTTGCCTTGACGATACGGTAGCACAGATCGGGGTCGCGCATCAGCGCACTGCCACAGTGGTTGCCCGCGATCTTCGGTGCGGGACACCCCATATTGATGTCCAGCCAGTCGGGTTTCTGTGCCATCACCAGCCGTGCGGCTTGCGCCAACGTGTCGGGATCGTCCCCAAACAGCTGGATCGCGGCAGGGCGTTCGCGGTCGGACAACACCGACAGCTCCTGACTTTTCAGGTCACCGTAGGTCAGCGCCTTGGCGCTGATCATTTCCGACACCGTAAACGCCGCACCGTGGTCACGGCAGATGCGACGAAACGCCGCGTCTGCCACACCGGCCATCGGGGCGAGCGCCGCTGCACCTGTAATTTCGATCGAACCGATAAACATAATCACTCCGTGTGCCTGTGTAGCAGGCTGACCGCAAGAGAAAGAATAGTGCTACCAGTGTACCACGTTTTTGTCGGGCGGTCAAGTTTTACGGCGCGACAAACGCGGTAATACCGTTGGCAACGCCCAACGCAAACAGCTGCGGCGAGTTTGCCATCAGCGCGGCGTCGCCGGGATTGGTGATAAACCCCAGTTCCACCAGCACCGCCGGCATCCGCGTACGCCGCAGAACGTACAGATTGGTGCGTGGGGTAACGCCACGGTTGGGAAGCCCCGTTGCTTCCGACAGATACCGCACGATGCTCTCGCCCAGACGTCCCGCCGTAGAATCGACCCGGTAAACCAACGCCTCCGAGCCCGATGCCGAGGGGATGGTCGAGGCGTTGGCGTGCAGACTGATGAAGTAGTCGGCGTCCCACGCGTTTGCCTCGCTGACACGTGCCGCGAGCGAGCTTGCGTTGGACGAGCCGAGCTGTGTGTCGGCAGTGGGACGCGACAGCCGCACATCGTATCCCTCTGCACGCAGAATATCCGCCAACTCCACCCCGATACGGTACACGAGATCCTGCTCACGGTAGCCGTTTCCCTCCGCGCCGGCGTTGGGGTTTTGGGGGTTATGCCCTTGGTCTATGTAGATTTTCGTCGCCATACAAAGCCCTCCTTTTCTCTCTACTATATGCACGCAGGGAGGACAAATTGCCGCAAAAAAAGCCGGAGACACACGTCTCCGGCGGTGGGGAAGCGGTTTATTTCAAATGAAACACCTTGATAAAGCACCAGTAGGCCACGTGGAATGCCGAACGAAATACGTTGAGATGCTCCAGCTCACGGTAGACGATCCAATGGTACTTGATGAGCTTGAACTTGTTGCTCGAGATGGAGTTGCTGCACACGCGGTAGTACATCAGCACCTCGGGCAGACCGTGTACGTATTGCTCCTTTTTCAGCATCTTGAGCCACAGCGCGTAATCGTTGCGCTTGCGGATGTTGGGAACGGTGAATTTCCCCATCTTTTTGACGCTGTACATTACCGTGGAGTTGCCAACGGGGTTGTCCAGCAGCAGGCGATTATAGTTGGTTTTCGGAATACAGCGTTTGATCTTACCGAGCGGCTCACCCTGCTCGTTGATCTGTGCGTAGGAGGTGCAGGAGAAGGCATAGTCATGCTCCTGCATAAACGCGAGCTGACGCTTCAACTTTTCGGGATGCCACAAATCGTCACTGTCCAGAAATGCCATGTATTCACCGTCGGCGTTTTCCATCGATACGGTACGCGCCACAGCGGCACCGGAGTTTTTCTCCAGGCAGAAATAGCGGATACGCGGATCCTCCGCGGCAAGAGCCTGTACGATCTCGGCAGTGTTGTCGGTGGAGCAATCGTCCACTGCGACCAGCTCCCAGTTTTCATACGTCTGGGACTGTAGCGAATGAATGGTATCCGTGATAAATGCCGCACAGTTGTACAGCGGCATGATGACCGAAACCAAACCGTCCTTCATACTGATTCCTCCCGATGCCACCGCCCGGCGGCAACTGTTTTTCAACTTTGGAAAACACATCATCAACGTGTTTTCTCTGTAACGTATAGTATAGCATATCCCTTTGTAAAAGGCAAGGTTTTGCTGTCGCTTTGAAAAAGATGGTGACGCTAAGCGGCCGTTTTTGTTTGATAAAAATTCCAGAATTTCCAAAATTTGCAGTAACAGCCACATAGGTATAAAATCGGGCGAAAATCACTCAAAAAGTGACGAATTTTAAACAAAAACCGTCATTACTTTGTGTGAAACTTCCGAAAAAGCCGTCTGTGTATTGACTTTTTGCTTGTTTTGGGCTACAATCATAACGGTGAATTTGCCACTGTGTGTTTCTTTTTGGCGCTTTGCGGTGCATCGGCAGCGGCGATTTTCCAATATAGTGCGCCCGCTTTTCGGGTGCGGATCCATTGCTTTTGATCGGTATATCACAATCCCTTGTTTCATAATCACAGACGTCATACGCGGCAGTGCGTAGGTTTGGCTTGCACAGCCGCCGATCAACATGAGGAAAGAGCGAGGAAGAAATGAGCGTATTGCAGAATAAAGCAACTGCAGAAGCACCTGAAGCTGCAGGCGTAATTTTGCCCTTTGAGAAAAAAGACGAATATTTTATTGAGCATTTGTACGAGATTCCGTCCAAACCGGTGTATCGGTTTTTTAAGCGGGTTTTCGACATTCTGCTTTCCGTATTGGCCCTGATCCTTTTAGCGATCCCGATGCTGGTCATCGCGATCATTATCAAATGCACGTCGCGCGGCACGGTGTTTTACCATCAGGACCGTCTTGGTCTGAACGGTCGCCCCATCCGTGTCACCAAGTTCCGTACCATGCACATGGATGCCGAGGTGGACGGTGCGCAGTGGTCGAAGGGCGACGAGGATGGTCGTATCTATCCGTTTGGCCTGTGCCTGCGCAAGATGCGGTTGGACGAGCTTCCGCAGTTCTGGGGCATCCTGAAGGGTGACTTGAGTCTGGTTGGCCCTCGTCCGGAGCGCGAGTGCTTCTACAAGGAATTCGAGACCTACATTCACGGCTTCAAAGAGCGTCTGAAGGTTAAGCCGGGTCTGACGGGCTTGGCGCAGATCAACGGCGGCTACGATCTTCCTCCGGAGGAGAAGATCCTGTGGGACGTCAAGTATATCAAGAACCGTTCGTTGTGGAACGATTTCAAGATCATGTGCAAGACCGTTGCAGTCGTGTTTACGCACGACGGCGCGAAATAAGAGACACACATCACGGGATCGGCGGATCCCGTGATTTTTTTGTATAAAAAAAGCCGCCCACAGGCGACGGTATAAAAAATAGAAGCAGCTCTTGACCGGATGTTTCTTTACACATCATTTGTCGGTCAAGAGCTGCCTCTGCTCGCTCTTAATATCTAACATCGTTTTGGTCAACCTCTCTTTCTGCAAAGTGGCCTTCGTTTGCGTTTTCGTCTGTCACTGTCATCGTTTGGTCTGTCTCTCGAAAAGCGAGTGTCTTTGCGACTGTCGACGTTGCACCCTGAAGGCTATTATCAACTCGGCAACCTGTAGCAGCGATTCCCTTTCATGTATCGTTATTTGTGTTTTCTTCTAACACTGTGTTGATGCTGCTGTGAATCAGGTATCCGAGTGGTTTACTTGTTCATGGGACTCACCCTTTCCTCTTTGCATCTTTACTATACCACACATTTTTCAAAATTTCAAGATGGCGTTTTGTACAAATATGACTACTTGTAATTGTGCAAATGGTAAAATTTTATGTTAAATGCACAAAAGTTGTTGACATGTACACGTGGCTCTGTTATACTAAAACTGTTGCGGCTGTTCCCTCGCCAGAGGGAACAGCCGCAAGTTGTTTACCGTATTCCGTTTTCCTTTTCGAAGCCATGCAGCGCTTCCCACGCAGGATCGGCATACAGACGGTGTCCGCCACTGCCTGTGACCAGTGCCAGCTTGCCGCCGAGAGCCGCAAACATCCGCTCTGCGACGGCGTACGCCTTCCGCACACCGTGGTCAGGGAAGATGGTGTCCTCAACGCCGTTGACGATGACGAGATTCCGCGGTGCGATGAGACCGGCCAGATCGCCCATGTCAAAATCCGGTGCAATACCCGGAATGTAATTGCAGGCACAGTGGCGGATGTCCACGATGGAATCCTGATAGGTACAGAACGCACAGGAAGGCATCGCATACCGAATGCGGCGTTCGATACAGGCGGCGTAGAAGGTTGCCGTGCCGCCGCCGGAATTTCCCATACAGATCAGACCGTCGGTGGAGATATATCCGATATGCTTTTCGATCGCGTCGATCAACCGCATCACGTCCCACACACGCTCGCCGATGGGCGTGCGCCCCAACAGCAGTGTCGCCATACTTTGTCCGGCTGAGCAACCGGGTGCACCGTCCTGTATACCGACGGTGCCCATATACCGTTGCTCAATGCAGATGGCAGCGTAGCCTTCCTTGACGGCACGCACGGCGAAATCGCGGTCGTTTGCGACGATCTCTTTCATATCCTTCTTGCTTTTCGGCGTGTGGTCCGGGTTCATGGCGAGAGAGTTGTGCATACCCGTAGAGTGCCCCTGTAAGCAGATACATCCGCGCAGTGTCTCGCCCTGCCAATCCGCAGGCAACAGGATATAGCCCGGCACAAAATAACCGGGCTCACTCTGAAAGCGGAATGCCTGTACGTGACCACCGGGAACGTCAAATTCCTCGGTGATCTCAAAAAGCTCCTCCGCGGCAGGGGTGATGCGGGACAGCCCCAACAAATCCCACAGACGGTCGTAGGCCCGTTGTTGCCATGCTGCTGCATCCTCCGCGCCGTCGTAGCGAAACGCAGGAACGAGTCCGTTAAACAGCGTTGCCTCGTGAAGCAAGGCGATCTTGTTATCTTGCGGGATCATACGCAACACTCCTTACAGTGATTTACTTACAGTATATCGGAACACAAGAGCAAAGTACATTGCATTTAAACTTGAAATTCTTTGTATTTCGAAGCAAAAGCACGGTTAAAAAGGTGTTGTTTTTTCAAAAAACCTTGCACATGGCGGGCAACTTTGATATACTTATCCTACAAAAAATCTATGAAGGAGGAATTGTTGTGAAAACAAGATCCGCGTTCGTAAAACCACTGTTCAGTGTGTTGTTGTGTTTGGCACTTATGCTGGCGTATGTGCCGTCGTTCGTGTTGGCGCAAGAGCCTGCTGTTTTGGGCGATTTCACCGTGACATCGGCTGACGGCGTGACAGCACTGACCGACGGAACCGACTACACGTACACTGACGGAACGTTGACGATCACGACGGATACGCCTGTGGTCATCGGCATGAAAGACGGCGTTGCAACGACCGATGATGTCATCGTGACTGACAGTACGGTCGGCGAAACGACCGTCACGTTTCACAACCTCCATATTGATACAACAGAGGACGAAGCGATCACTGTTCAGGGAAGCGCGGCAACGGTGCTGATCTTCTCCGGAACCAACACGCTCTCGTCCGCGGATACGGGCATTGACGTGTCCGACGAGACACCTCTTCGTATTACCAGCAGCGATGCCGGCTCCCTGACGATCGCTGATGTGAAATACGGCATCGCCTGCATTGCCTATTCGGCAACCGAAGCGCTGGAAATCGGCGGCAATATCAAGCTCAGTATTCAAAACTGCAGCTCCCACGCTGTGTATTATCGCTACGGTGCGGTGGCCTTCAGTGGCACACCGACGGTCGATATCGATACCTATACCTACGCGATCTACGGCATCGGTGTGGACATTGCCGGCGGCACCTTTACTCTGAAAAATGATGATGGCTACATCATCTGTAGCGGCAGCGGCAATCCGCTGACGCTCAGCGGAACCGCCGATCTGCATATCACCGAGGGCGAGCGTGGGCTGTATACCAGCGGCGGCAAGATCACCATCACGGATTCTGCCAAGCTCAAGGTATACGGCGGCAGTGCCGACAGCAAGACTCCGGCGATCGTGGATTGTGCGATCAGCTCGTCGGAGTTGCTTATCAACAAAAACGCCATCGTTGACGTGCACACGAAAGAGGATGCCATCAGCGGCGGTACCACCAAGATCGCTGATGATGCCCGGGTGAACATCACGATCGCGTGCACCTCGTCTTCCAGCCAGCACGCGATCCGTTTTGACTCGCCGTTGGAGATCGGTGACCGTGCCCACATTGATATCGGCATCAGCGGCAGTAAGATCTACGGTCTGTACGACATTACTGACGGTGTTGTCAACATTTCGGGCTCGGCGGTCGTGAACATCCGCGGTGCGTATCGTGCGGTATATGCGGATGCTTTGAACCTGTCCGGGAATGCTGCCGTAAGCATTGCAGACGACTTGAATTACGCGATTTACGGCGTCGTTTCTCTGCAGGATTCCGCCACGCTGACTGCGACCTCCACCTCCAAAAAGGTGTTGTATGATGCGTTCACGGTGACCCCCGCAACAGGGGAGGCGTATATGGTCAAAGTCGGCGCCTCGGAGGAGTCGGCAACGACGGAGTATTACAAGGAAAAAACCACGGTATCTGAGAAATCGGCGTGGAGATATTTCCATGCTTCGGCGACCGACAAAGTCCCCGTTAACGTCACCTTCGACGCGAACGGCGGGGCGGCGATCGATCCGATCACCGTGACCTATGGTGAGAAATACGGCAAGCTGCCGTCGTCGGCGGTGACGGGACTTTCCGGCGGTGACAGCAACTGGTATGTGGTGGACGAAAACGGCGCTGTGACCGAGACCAAGATCACCAAGCTGTCCACGGTGGGGCTGACGCGCGATCATCAGTTGTTTGTCGTGCGCAAGGTTCTTGCGCCGACTCTCAAGATCACGCTCACCGTACCGGGTGCCATCTCGAACGATTATCAGTATTACGTACCCGGCAATTCCAAGCGCATTCTGACGGTAACCGTGAACAATCAAAACACGGACGTACTGGAGTACACCTATCAGTGGTACAAGGACGGTGCAGCCATTACCGATGCGACGGGAGCGGTTTTGGAGCTTGACGGTGATGTGTCCGACAACGGCACCTATACTGTTAAGGTGACTGCCACGCTGAAGGATGGCAGCGGGATCGTTGTGACGTCGAATACGGCGTCAGCGGAAAAAGAACAGAAGGTGAAGATCCTGCACGCGGCGAACACGCTGTATTACGATGCCAACGGTGGCGAGGACGGCCCGTCCAGCAACTATACCGGTGGTGTGACCCTCGCGGTTGTGCAGGAAGCGCCGACCCGCACAGGGTATGTTTTCAACGGCTGGAATACCGCGGCAGACGGCAGCGGTGACGGCTATACTGCCGGTTCGACCTATACCTTTGCGGAGGACGGCGGCAACGGCGGCTGTAGCGTGACGCTGTATGCGCAGTGGATCAAGGCCTATGACCTCTACGTCGGCGGTGTACGCGTAACAGAGGCGAACAAAAACGACGTGTTCGGTGACGGCACGGTCATCTACGATGCCGAGACCAACACGCTGACACTGAACGGTTATGAGTATGCGGGCGAAGGCTATCTGTACAGACGCGGCGATGAGAACGACGTTTACTATGCCGCGATTTACAGCACGGGTTCCCTTAACGTCCGGCTGGTAGGCAGCAACACGATCAAAAACACAGCGGACGGTGTAGCCGAGAACCAATATGGCGACGGTGTGATCACCGAGGGTGACGTTACCTTCGCCGGAGACGGAACGCTCAACCTGTACGGTTCGTTCGGTGTTGGCTGCAACGGGCAAATGACGGTCGCAGAGGGCGTGCTGGTCCTGTTTACTACCGATAACGGTATCGTCGCAGGCGACGTCGTCGTGAAAGACGGCGCCGTCGTCATTGTCGAGACAGAGCGTGACGGTATCACGGCGCTCCTTGGCGGCGTGACGGTCGAGGGCGCCGAGGTGGTCGTCACCGCGTCCCGCGACGGCATTTATGCCGACGGCGATGTTACGATCACCGACAGCAGCGTACAGATCAAAGCGGAAGGTGACGGTGTGTATTCGTATGACGGCAAGGTGACCGTCAACAGCACCCAAACGGCGGTAGCGGATCACGGCCCGTGGCTGGAGGGTACGAGCGTCACCGTGACAGCGGGAGGCGACTACGCTATCTTTGCTTACAACGGCCTGACGGTGAGCGACAAATTGACGGTGTCCACTCCTGAAGGAGGCGTTATCGGCGAGCTGTCCGAGGACGACTATACTTACGGCACGGTGGTGTATGAGGGTGCTCCCGCGAAGGATGTGGCGCTCAAGCCTCTCGGCTATACCGTGAAGTTCTACGGCTTGAAAAACACGATGCAGGCGCTGGTTCCGGCGGGTCATTCTTTGAACGAAACGTATTGCGATAGATTTGGTGTCGAGGATTTCTCTGAAATATTCAACACGGAAAAGGACGGCTACCTCTTCGGCGGCTGGTACACCGATGAATCTTGCACAGCGGGCAACGAGTTCGCGTTTGACGCATCCGTGGCAGCAGATACGGCCGTGTACGCCAAATGGATTCCGCTTCACGCGGTCAGCGTGGAAACGGTCGATGGCGGCACGGTGACGGTGAGCCCCGAAATCGTTGCTCCCGGTGAGACGGTGGTGATCACGCTTGCCCCCGACGAAGGCAAGGAAGTGGACACCGTTACGGTCACCGACAAGGACGGCAACACCGTTACGGTGACTGCCGAGGAGGACGGTACCTATTTCTTCATCCAACCGGAGACCGAGGTTACCGTCCGCGTGACGTACAAGAATATGCAAGCGGCAGCTCCCGATACCGAGGAGGATACACAGACTCCGCCGACCGGGGATAGCGGTGTGTCGTTGCTGTGGCCGGTACTGCTGGCCGCCAGCGGGATCTGCCTGGCAGTGTGTGGCAAAAGAAACCGAGCATCCGCGAAAAACTAATTCATTTTGAGCTTCAAAAAGCAGCGTTGCATAAACGCTGCTTTTTCCCTTTTCGGTACGGGGAGATCGCATCGGATCCCCCACAAAACGAGGCTCGGAAATGCCCGCCACATCCTTCGTCGTTCTGTGCGTTGTATGTGAATATATAAAATCAAGAGGAACAGCTGTTTAGACTTGATTTCACGGGCGAAATCGTGTATAATTCAAATATCTGTAATCATCTTGCCGGTGTTCCTCGTCTTTGGACTTGAAAAACACACACGCGCATCGCGTGGATCGGCAGCGGAACGGCAGTTTTGCCGCGCTTCGCACCGTATGGGATAAGGAAGTTTGTCGTATGAAAAAGGCTTGCGTGATAGGACACTTCGGGTTTGGGCACACCTTGCTGAACGGTCAGACGATCAAAACCAAGATCGTTACCGCCGAGTTGGAAAAGAACCTGCCAGGGCAGGTCATGACGATCGATACGCACGGTGGTATCAAATCGCTGATAAAAGCGCCTTTTCACTGCTTTAAGGCGCTGCGGGGGAGTCAAAATATCGTGATATTGCCTGCCCACAAGGGGTTACGGGTATATGCGCCGTTGCTCGTGCTTTTGCGGTATTTCTTTCGTGGCAGACGCCTGCACTACGCCGTGGTCGGCGGCTGGTTGCCTGCGATGCTGAAATCCAAGAAGGGCCTTGCCAAGGCCTTAAAGCGGTTTGATCACATCTATGCGGAAACCGGCACGGCACAGCGCGCGCTGGAGGCGCTTGGCTTTAATAACATTGCGATCATGCCCAACTGCAAGGAGCTGGAACTTCTGCCGGAAGACGCGCTCGTGTACGACGTGAGCGAACCGTATCCGCTGTGCACCTTTTCCCGCGTGATGAGGGAAAAGGGCATCGAGGACGCGGTTGCGGCTGTGAAAGCGGTCAACGAGGCCGTGGGAAGAACCGTGTATCGTCTGGACATCTACGGTCAGGTGGACGGGGGACAGGTGACGTGGTTCGACGAGCTGCAGAAGACCCTTCCCGACTATGTGACCTACGGCGGCACGGTGCCTTTTGATCAGAGCGTCGAAGTGCTAAAGAACTATTTCGCGCTGCTGTTTCCCACACGGTTTTACACCGAGGGTATCCCCGGCACCGTGATCGACGCCTATGCGGCAGGTGTACCGGTGATCGGTACGCGGTGGGAGAGCTTTGCAGATATGATCGATGACGGCGTGACCGGCATCGGGTATACGTTTGGGAGCGTTGAAGAATTGACAGAAATTTTGATGGCGTGTGCCGAGGAACCGGATAGGGTTCTCCGCATGAAGGCGGCGTGCCTGACCAAGGCGGAGGAGTATCTGCCGCGCCGGGCTGTACAGGTGCTGCTGGAGCGGATGGGCGCGGCGGAAGCGTAACATGATGCGGGTGTGGGGTGTGAATCGTGAAACGGCTGTTATGTGTGATAAGCGGTATGAATGCCGGTGGTGCCGAAGGCTTCTTGATGAAGGTGTACCGCGGTCTGGATAAAAGTAAGTACCAGATGGATTTTTGCATTAATGTCAGGGAAAAATGCTTTTATGAGGATGAGATCCTGGCCATGGGGGGCAAGATCTATCGCATCCCTTCCAAATCAGAGAACTTAAAAGAATTCAAGCGGCAGCTAGCCGAAACGGTTTGTAACAACGGATACGATCACGTGATCCGTGTGACCTCCAGCGCGATGGGATTTATGGATCTAAAGATCGCTAAAAAAGCGGGAGCTCGTGTTTGCTGTGCCCGTTCGAGCAATTCCAGTGACGGCGATGGGTTGAAGGCCAAGGTGGCTCACCGCCTCGGCAGATTACTGTACCGTCGGTATGTGGATGTGAGGATCGCGCCGAGTGATCTCGCTGCGAAGTATACGTTCGGAAACGCGGTGTATGCGCGGGGCGGCGTGAACATCGTTCATAACGGTGTCGACCTTAGCGTGTTCCGTTACGATGCTCAGGCGCGGGATGTGATCCGCGCGGAGCTGTCCGTTCCTCAGGATGCTAAACTGATCGGTCACGTCGGACGGTTTGATCCGCAAAAGAATCATATGTTTTTGCTGGAGATATTCCGCGAGATTCATGCGCTTGACCCAAACACCCGACTGGTGTTGGTCGGCAAAGGTCCTTTGGAGGAAGCCGTACGGGCAAAGGCCGAGGAACTGGGTATAGCGGACCGCCTGATTTTCACAGGCGTTCGGTCGGACGTACCCAAACTGTTATCCGCTATGGATGTTTTTGTATTCCCGTCGTTCTACGAGGGAATGCCGAACACGGTGATCGAAGCGCAGGCCACGGGTCTGCCTTGTGTGATTGCCGACACCATCACACGTGAGGCGAACATCACGGAACTGGTGAACTATTTGCCGTTGACCTCGCCGTCCGAGTGGGCGGAGGCGGCTTTGAAAGCCATCGGTTCGGAGCGAGCCGATACAACAGCGGCGTTTGTTCGGAACAAATATGACATTGACAGTGTTGTTCGTGAGTTTTCGCGGCTGGTATTTGAGGCGTAAAGAGAGCCGTTCCACCCGATAGTCTCACCATTCTGTTGTATTCCTGCCGGAAAGGGGATGTCATCGCTATGTACATTGTATATCTGGTACTTGCCGGTGTGCAGGCTTGGTACGCCACCAAAAAAGGGTGGATGGCTGATACCAAGGGCAAGGGCCGTTATTTGGCGCTGTGCTGTGCTGAGTTGATCCTGCTGGTGGCGCTGCGCGGAAGAGGCGTCGGCTCAGACACCGCGACGTATCTGGATGCGCTGGCGTATTATTCCTCGTTACCTAAAAGTGAGGTCTTGTTTGCGGGCTTGATCAAGCCGTTTGATTTTGAGGTCGCATATTTCGGATTGACCAAGATCTGCGCCTTAATAAATATGCCTCCGCAGGTTTTTTTGGGACTCATTGCCGCGGTGATCTACGTTCCGGTGTTTATGTGCATTCATCGGTATTCCAAGCTGCCGTACATCAGCATTCTGGCTTATTTTGCTATCGGGCAATTTGCGTACAGTCTGGGCTTTTTCCGCCAGCTGATGGCGTTTTCCATCGTGCTGTGTGGGTTGACGTATCTTGAAAAACGAAAGCTGTGGAAATTTCTGCCGTTTGTTCTCATCGCAGCGACCTTCCACCGATCGGCGTTGTTTATGGTCGTGCTGTACGTGGCGTATGCCATACCGTTTCAGAAATACGTCAAGTGGCTTATTCCGGCAGAGCTGGCTTGTTTATTGCTGGGCAGACCAATTTCCCTGGCGATCGTCGCAGTGCTGCCGCGGTATGCTGCTTACATAGGCGGTCGGTACGATGTACAGGGCGGCACGTATCTCATGCTGCTGCTGCTGACCGTGCTGCTGCTCGTGCTGATGTATCTCCATCGACGTGGCTTTACCGATAGTCGCCTGCTGATCACGGCATTGACACTGGCGGTATTCGTGCAGGCGGTGGGGTATTCGATGGCGGTGCTGGGCAGAGCGGTGCTGTACTTTTCGTTTTTTGCGATCTTTGCGTTTTCGGAGATCGTGTTCGTTATGATGACGAGAACGGATCTGTATGCCACGGTGCGGAATGATCTTGTTTCCGCAGGTGGTTGGTGCGTAAAATTTGCAAAAAAGCACAACCTAACGTTGCAGAAAGTGGTGCTGGTTCTGGCTGTCGTGGGGCTGTTCGGTTTATTCCTGTTCAGCTTACTGGGCAACAAATACATTTTCCCGTATACGTTTTGGTTTATGAACTAATCGCTTCGGGCCGAGTGGCGGTCGTTATTCACACAGGAAAGGTCAAGGTGAAACGTGATGGTTTCTTTTAAAAAAGCAATGAAATACCTTTTCAATCCCGATTATCGTTTTTTAATCAACGCAAACCAGGGCAAGTACGACGACATGGATAACGAGACCTTCCTGAAACGGAAGTTCAAGGCGTGTATCGGACACGAGCTGGATCTGGAGGATCCAAAGACGTTCAATGAAAAACTGCAGTGGCTCAAGCTGTACGGGTGCAAACCGGAGTACGAAGTGTTAGTCGATAAATATCGTGTGCGGGATTACATCCGCGACAAGCTGGGGGAGGAGTATTTGATCCCCTTGATCGGTGCGTGGGATTCGCCTGAGGAGATCGACTTTGATGCGCTGCCCGACAAATTTGTGCTGAAATGCAACCACAATTCAGGTGTCGGTATGTACATCTGTCGGGATAAATCCAAGATGGATGTGCAGCGTGTCAAGAAAGAACTGTATCGCGGTCTGGCACAGGATTATTATCTGACCGGCAGAGAAACGCCCTACAAGAACGTGCCACGCAAGATCATTTGTGAGCAATTTATGTCGGACGAGCCCGGTGCTTCCGACTTTACCGACTACAAGTTTTTCTGCTTTGACGGCAAGGTCGATTGCGTGATGGTCTGCCTTGAGCGTTCGAGCGGCGACACGAAGTTCTATTTCTTTGATGAAAACTGGGAGCTGAAGCGGCTCAATATCCGCGGTAAACAGGCTCCCGCGGATTTCACGCTTCCCAAGCCCGCGTGTATGGACGAGATGTTCAAGATCGCCGCGGAGCTGTCGGTGGGGATGCCGTTCGTGCGCGTGGATCTTTACCAGAGCAACGGACAGATCTATTTCGGCGAGCTGACCTTTTTCCCGGACAGCGGCTTTGATGCCAATCTGCTTGCGGAGACCGATGAGTATTTCGGGAGCCTGATAACGTTGGAAAAATAAACGGAGGCGCAGTATGAAAACAGTAGGATTCCCTGTCAGTCACAAGGAAAACGAGAACCGACGAGTGATCGTCCCGGAGGATATTGCCAAGATCACTGCACCCGATCACTTGTACATTGAAACGGGATTTGGTGAGGTTCTCGGCTTTTCGGACGAGGATTACGCGCGTATGGGTTGTCACATTTGCTCGCGCGAAGAGGTCTTGGCACAGGATATCATCTGTGATCCCAAGGTCGGCGACGGCGACTATCTTGAGTCGCTCGGCGAGGGGCAGACCATTTTCGGCTGGGTTCACGCCACTCAAAACCGTGATATCACCGATAAGATACTCAACGCCAAGCTGACCGCCTACGCGTGGGAGAATATGTTCGATCAGAACCGGCACGTGTTTTGGTTCAATAACGAGCTGGCGGGTGCGTCGGCCGTTATCCATGCGTTTCAGTGCTACGGTCAGCTGCCGTACGGCCTGCGTGTGGCGGTACTCGGCAACGGTAATACCGCGCGCGGTGCCGTTCGGGTGTTGAATATGCTCGGCGCAGACGTGATGCAATACGGCCGTCGTCAGGAAGCGCTTTTCAAAGAGGAACTGGGCAATTACGACGTGATCGTCAACTGTATCCTTTGGGATGTCAGTCGCAGCGATCATATCATCTATGCCGAGGATCTCAAGCGTATGAAGCGCGGTGCGCTCATCATCGACGTCAGCTGTGACAGGAACGGCGGTATCGAGACCTGCATCCCCACGTCGATCGAAGCTCCCACATATCTGGTGGACGGTGTGATGCATTATGCAGTTGATCACACGCCCTCGTTGTTTTATAAGACGTTCTCGTACGACAACTCCAAGATCATAGGGGCATATATCAACGAATTGATGAGCGGCAATATTGGCCCTGTGCTGAACGATGCGCTGATCATCGAAAACGGTATTGTCATTGATCAGGAAATCAATAAATTTCAAAACCGTTGATCGGTACGGTATTCATTGCCGGAAAGGAAACCGTCGTGCAACAAGAGTTAAGTAAAAAAATAGGCAAAGCCGCCAAGTGGTCCAGCACTACCGAGATCATGGCAAAGCTGATCTCACCGCTGGTCAATATGGTTCTGGCGCGGCTGCTTTGTCCGGAAGAGCTGGGCGTGGTGGCGACCATCACGATGATCATCAGCTTTGCCGAGGTGTTTACAGACGCCGGATTTCAAAAATACCTTATCCAACACGAATTCGATTCGGGGGAGGCGCTGGATCGGAGCACCGATGTCGCTTTTTGGACGAACCTGTCGTTTTCGGCGTTGGTTTGTGTTATCATATTTGTGTTCCGGCACGACATCGCGGCACTTGTCGGTAATCCCGACCTCGGTAACGCCATCAGTATCGCTTCGATCAGCATCCTCCTGGTTGCTTTTTCCAGTATCCAAATGGCGCGTTACAAGCGGGACTTTGATTTCAAGACCCTGTTTTTCGTGCGGATCGGCACCTCACTGATCCCCGTCGTAGTCACCATTCCGTTGGCGGTCTGGCTCAGAAACTTCTGGGCACTGTTGATTGGAACGCTGGTAGCTAACCTGTTTAACGCCGTGGTCCTGACAGCGAAATCGAAGTGGAAGCCGCGGCTTTACTACAATTTCCGTTTGTTTAAGGAAATGTTCTCCTTCAGTGCGTGGACCCTGCTGGAGAGTATTGCGATATGGCTGACGTCGTATATTGATATTTTTATCGTCGGTCGGTACCTGAGTGAGCATTACCTCGGGTTGTATAAGACGGCGATGACGACGGTGAATTCCTATCTGGCCATCGTCACCGCCTCGGTGATTCCTGTTTTGTTTTCTGCATTATCCCGAGCGCAAAACGACGAAAAGGAATTTCGCTCGACATACTATACCTTCCAAAGGCTGACAGCGGTGCTGGTTATACCGATGGGTATCGGTATGTTCTTGTACAGCGATCTTGTGACGAGCATCCTGCTCGGGTCGCAGTGGATGGAGGCCAGCGCGTTTATCGGCATTTGGAGCCTTACCGGTGTGGTAACGGTCGTTTTCTCTTACTTTTCCAGTGAGGTGTATCGCAGCAAGGGCGAGCCCAAGATCTCGTTGATCACGCAGGTGATCCACTTGGGTTTCCTGATTCCCACGTTGCTGCTCACCGTGAGTCACGGCTTTGAGACGCTGTATATTGCCCGCTCTCTTGTCAGAGTTCAGGGCATATTCACAGGACTCATCATTATGCACGTGCGTTACGGGTTCAAGATACACCACGTGCTTAAAAATATTTTCCCGATGACGGTTGCCGCCGTCATTATGGGCGTCGCCGGCTTTGGCCTGCAATTTGTGGCGGATGGTCTTTTGTGGGATCTTGTAGCCATCGTGCTCTGCGTTATCGTGTATTTTACGGCACTGTTTGTCCTGTTCCCAAAAACGAGGCGCGAGATTTTGGACAGCGCATATGCCCAAAAGCTGCTCGGTAAATTCAAAAAAACACCGTGATCCGTGTGAGAAAGGAATGCAGGGGTACTTTCCCGGCGTTTCGACAGGTGAGAGTCTGCCGTATCGATCTCCTTGCTTTACATACGCCCCGTTGGGTTGTGTAAAGCAAGGAGATTTTTCTTGTATGACGATATATTGCGCGCAGAAAGAAATACCGCGAGGTGAATTTCACCTCGCTTTTTTGTAGTTGCTCGGTGAAATGCCAAAGTGATTTTTGAAGGCCCGACTAAAAACATAAATTGATGAAAATCCCAATTCATTAGACACATCGGATACGGATTGAGATGCAAGTAGTATTTTGGCTGACCGCATACGCTTATCGTTACGGTAAGCGATAAGGCTGATACCGTATCTATTTTTAAAACGATGTTCCAAATGACACTTACCGATCCTGTTTATTTTGAAGAAGATTTAAAGGTTACGATTCAGGCGCTTGGCTGGAGAAGCGAGGGGAGATATCTGCCGCTTCAAGACGATATTTCTTCGGTGGCATATTGGTATTCCGATACGTTGGATGACACTTATCCGGCATTTCCCTCGAAAAATGATTTGGAAATCATCTGATGTAAAATATCAATTATAGAGTATAAATCTCCTTGTTTTACAGATGCGGTTAGAATACAAATAGTCTTTTTTCGCAGTATAAAACTCCCTTGTTGACAGATAATAACAGTGTTATCAAATCAACAAAGGAGTTTTTATATATGAAAGCAACCGGAATTGTTCGTAGAATAGAGGAATGCGTTATAATAGGGCAAACAGCTTGAAACCCGCATAAACACTAGGGTTTTCGCTGGTTTGCCCCATTGAACGCATTGGTGTCAAAACAGGGTTTTTGGCGGTTTTAGAAAGGAGCAGAATAACATTCTAAATATGCGTCAGAAATACATACTCTGAGCAGCCAAAATTAAATATTCAACTGTCACAAAAAGCCGAATGGGTATTGAACTCATTTGGCTTTTATTTGTACAATCCTGAAAATGAGTAGAGTCAATAAGCACTTGTTGACATTTCAACTTCTTTGAGGTATAATACAAAAGTTGAGTTTTCAACTTTTGTATTTAGATAACGAGAACGGAGAATAAAGATGAGTATTAAAGTTGTTCTGTTTGATTTAGATGGAACTTTACTTCCTATGGATCAAGATGTGTTTGTAAAAGCATATTTCAAGGGAATTGCAGCAAAACTTGCTCCTTATGGTTATGAGCCCAAAGCACTGATTGACGCAATATGGTCAGGAACCATCGAAATGATTAAAAATGATGGGCGCATAACAAACGAAGAAGCATTTTGGGATTACTTTGCTTCAATATATGGCGAAAAATCATTGGCGGCTATGCCGTTGTTTGAAAAATTTTACATCGAAAACTTTGATGCCGTAAAAGAGGTATGTGGCTATAATCCTGTGGCCGCAGAAACGGTAGAGAAGCTTAAAAAAGACGGCATTCGTGTTGCACTTGCTACCAATCCCATATTCCCTTCTATTGCAACTGAAAAACGAATGCGGTGGGCCGGACTGAAGCCGGAAGATTTTGAATTCTTTACGACCTATGAAAATTCAAAATACTGTAAGCCTAACCTCTGTTATTATAAAGAACTGTTAAAACAGTTGGGCGCCAAGCCTGAGGAATGTTTGATGGTCGGCAATGATGTTGGTGACGATATGGTAGCAGAAGATCTTGGAATGAAGGTCTTTTTGCTGACGGATTACCTGATCAATAAAACAGATAAAGAAATTTCGAATTACCATAATGGCGGTTTTAGTGAGCTGCTTCAATTTATCAATGATTTAATGGAGGGAAATGTATGATAGATAGATTTGAACGCTTTTCGCTTGCTATTTCCGAGATCTCGCGCTATTGGCATAAGCTGGCTGCAGAGGAGCTTACAAAGTACGGTCTGAAAGGCCCTCACGCAACCTATCTGACGGCTATATACAAATATCCGGAAGGAATCACGGTTCCGCAGCTGTGTATGGTGTGTGGTAAAGATAAGTCCGATGCATCCCGTATGATATCCATATTAGAAGAAAAGGGACTTGTAAAAAAGCAAGTTGTTGGCGGAAGCCTTTACAGAGGAAAACTACAACTTACTGAAGAAGGTAAACTTGCGGCAGAGCATGTTTCCCGAAGGGCAAGCCGCGCGGTAGAGATGGCAGGTAAAGATCTTACCGATGAAGCGAGAGCAATGTTTTATAAATCTCTTGACTCTATAACCGCTAATTTACGTGAGCTTTGTCAGGAAGGAATACCGGACTAACCAATAACAAAATTATTAGTAAAGGATAGATATTATGAAAACAAGAATTATTGTGGATTCCACAGCAGATTTAATGCCTGAAATAAGAGAACGTGTACATGTCGTTCCTCTTACCGTTCATTTTGGACAGGAAGAATATGTTGATGGCGTAACCATCGATCACAAGGCATTTTATGAAAAATTGGTTGAAACGGATGTTCACCCTTCAACCAGTCAGGCAACACCTGTTGCATTTGAAAAAGAATATGAGAAGGCTCGCGAAGCGGGAGATGAGGTTGTTGTCATTACGCTGTCCTCAAAACTCTCGGGCACATATCAAAGCGCAATGATTGCCGCACAGGATTATGACAACATTTATATTGTGGACAGCGGCAGTGTTGCTATTGGCGGCGGCATTCTGGTTGAGTACGCATTAGAGCTTCTGAATGACGGCTTAAATGCCAAGGAAATAGTTAATAGGTTGGAAGAAGCAAAAAGAAAAATTGTTATTGTTGCTTTGGTAGACACCCTTGAATATCTTAAAAAGGGTGGTCGCATTTCCAAAGCGGTAGCATTTGCTGGCGGAGTGCTTAATATCAAACCGGTTCTTTCTGTTATAGATGGTGAGATTAATATGCTTGGTAAAGCGCGTGGATCCAAGATGGGTAACAATCTGCTTGTTCAAGAAATTGACAAAGCCGGCGGTATTGATTTTGGCAAACCGGTATTACTCGGCTATACGGGTATTTCAAATGCTTTATTGCTGAAATATATTGATGATAGCAAACACATTTGGGAAAACAACCTCAAAGCGGTGCGTTATACGACTATCGGCAGTGTGATTGGAACTCACGCAGGTCCTGGTGCTGTTGCAGTAGCATTTTTCAAAAAATAAGCTTGGAGGAAATCCAATGGAAGATATAAAAAGCATTGTTGCTAAAAACATAACAGAACTTCGTCTACTCAATAATATGACGCAGATGGAGCTTGCTGAAAAATTGAACTACTCTGACAAAACGATATCTAAGTGGGAAAGAGCTGAATCTACACCCGACATATCTGTGCTTGTAGAGATTGCTGGTTTATTCGGTGTGACACTGGATTTTCTTGTAAAAAGCGAGAACATTGAAGAGGTTGTAGTTGAGCACAAGGAAAAGGAAACTAAATACAACCGAAGAGCCATCGCTTATATTTCAGAAAGTGTTGGATGGATTGTTGCGATTTTTGCTTTTATTATAACAACATTGATTTTGAAAGAAACAACATTTCAATGGCTTTATTTTGTCTATGCACTTCCTGTGGTTCTGATTGTAAAGCTTGTGTTTAATTCAGTGTGGTTTAATCCGAGACATAACTATTTTATTATTTCTGCATTGATGTGGTCGCTGCTTGCAGCCATACATATCACGTTCCTTTACTTCGGTATTAGCGTCGCACTTATCTATCTGTTGGGTGTGGCAGGTCAAATTGTGATTATGATGTGGTCTTTTATCAAAAAACCGAAAATGAAATAAGTGCTTATACTAAACGCCCTGTTTTCAAGCAAAACAGGGCGTTTTTTGCGCGAATTCTCCGAAATGGAGAGTTGTAGAGAGTTGATTCTACGATACAAAATCTAATGAGTAGACAGTAATCCATGATACTTAGGTTTACCCAATTATATTGCATAAGTATAATAAAACTGCGAAGGTGGTGAAACCGTTTTGAATATTTTGTTTTGTGGTGACAAAGGTGTTTGCGAAGGCATCTTCTTGTCAGCACTTTCTATTTGCAAAAACACAAAGAGTGATGTCAAATTTTATATCTTGACAGCATCTGTTGAGGATCATGAAGCAATACCTCAAAGCTTTGCCGATCTATTGCGGGATACTGTACAAGAAAAGCGAGAGGGACATAAAGTGATTCTGCTGAACATAACAGAGCAATTCCGAGGATATCTACCTCTTGCAAATATGGGAACACGTTTTACACCGCTGTGTATGCTCCGCTTGTTTGCAGATTTAATTCCAGAGATTCCCGACAAAATTTTATATCTCGACACAGACGTTTTGTGCAACGCTAATTTTGAAGACATGTATAGGATGAATTTAAGCGATATTGATATTGCCGGTGTACCGGATCGCTATGGAAAATGGTTTTTCGGAAACATCCTGAAACGCGATTATCTCAACTCGGGTGTTTTGCTGTTGAATATGGAGAATATTAGAAAGAATGGATTATTTGAAAAATGCCGCCGTATGTGTAGAGATAAGAAAATGTTTATGCCTGACCAATCGGCACTGAATAAGATGGCGGTTAAGCACAAGATTTCCGGTAGATATAACAACCAAGGGAAAATGAAGAAGGATACCGTGTTTAAGCACTTTACAACCTTTTTTCGATTTCTGCCTCGATTCAAAGCGGTTACAATTAAGCCTTGGCAGGTAGAAAAATTACATAACGAACTGAAAATATATGAGTTTGACGATATTTTGGAAGAATACAAAAGGAGTATGAAAGATGTACAGAGAGATACCGATTTTCTTTACAATTGACGATAGCTACGCGCCTTTCCTTGCAGTAGCACTCAATTCCGCAATTAAGAATGCTAATCCCGACCGCAACTATCGAGCGATCGTACTGCATCAGGATTTAAGTGAAACTAACATTGCCAAATTACAATCTTTGCAGGCGGACAATTTCAAAATCGAGCTGACACCGATGAAAGCGAATTTTGATGCACTGGACGATAGAATGAGCAACCGTCTGCGCTGTGATTATTTTACGCTGACGATTTATTTCCGTCTGTTTATACCGGCAATGTTCCCTCAATACGACAAAGGCATCTACATCGATAGCGACGTTGTTTTAACTGATGACATTGCCAAATTGTTTGATATTGGTATTGGGGATAATTATATCGGTGCTTGCAACGATTTATCGATTGCAGATATTCCGCCGTTGGTTGCCTATACAGAAAATGCCATAGGTGTCAAAGCAAAGGAATATATCAATTCCGGTGTACTCCTTATGAATTTGAAAAAATTGCGCGACAGCGATTTGGAGGGGCATTTCCTCAACCTGCTATCGACTTACCATTTTGACAGCATTGCTCCAGATCAGGATTATCTTAACGCTATGTGCAACGGCAAGATTTATTATCTGGATGAAGCCTGGGATGCGATGCCTAATGACGCAAAGCCTCAGCTCGAAAAAACCTATCTCATTCACTATAATCTTTTCTCAAAGCCCTGGTGTTATGATGGTGTGCAATATGAGAAAGAATTCTGGGAGTATGCTGAGGACAGCGGTTATATAGATGAAATCAAAGCCTATAAAGCCGCCTATACAGACGAGAAGAAGAAAGCAGACAGTGAATGCTTAGAATTGCTTGTCAGAAGAGGAACGGAGATTTCCGACAATGAAATCACGTTTAAAAAGCTTCATGAAAAGGGAGTCAAAATCAGACTATGATTATCGGAGAAAACCGCGAGGCGGTAATCAAAAATATTAAAGTATATGCAGAGAGTGGACAGTTTCACAATAAAGTTGAACTCAATGACCCGGTGCTTACCTCTGAAGAAAACCGTAAAATCACAAACGGCTATATGGAAAGCAAAAACACTCTTACATACAAAATTAAAAAAAGTTGCGGTGTTGCACTTGCAAAAGCAGCTACAAGGGTGATCAATAAGGATACAGAAATTGTCGGTCTTGAAAAAATACCGAAGGATATCGGCGGAGTGCTGATTACCAGTAATCATTTCAGTCCGCTTGAAAACACGGTTATTCGTCATCTTATGAATACGCTCGGCAGAAAGCATCTTGGCATTATCAGTCAGACCTCTAATTTTGCTATGAAGGGCATTATTGGCTTTTTGATGAACTATGCAGATACCATTCCGATTTCAACAGATCCACGCTATTTAATAAAAGATTTCTTATCAATTTTAAAAGAGCGTTTGGTGGATAAAAAACATGCAGTGCTTTTGTATCCTGAGCAGGAAATGTGGTTTAATTATCGCAAGCCGCGTCCCCCTAAAAACGGTGCGTATTTTTATGCAGCTAAGTTGAACGTGCCGATTATATCCTGTTTTGTGGAAATGGTGGATCTACCGGAGGATGATACAGTAGAATTCAAGAAAGTAAAGTATGTCTTGCATATATTAGACGTGTTGTATCCCGAACTCAATAAATCAGTCAAAGAAAATACCGAAGCATTGGGGGAAGCAGATTACACGCTGAAAAAGAATTGCTATGAAACAGTCTATGGCAAGGAACTGACATATACCTTTGACAACTCCGATATAGCCGGATGGAAAGAAGCGCTATGAAAGAAGTAAGATACTATTCAACTTATACAGATGACTTTGAAGAAAGTGCCAATCAGAATTATAAATTGCCTGAAGATTATAAGTGGGTACGAAAGGATATCTTCTCAAAATTTCTTTCGGGACTGATTTATGGTTTGGCGGTTATTTTTGGCGGCGCTTACTGCAAATCCTTTTTGCATATGAAGGTCAAAGGCAGAAAGAACCTCAAGGGCATGAAAGGCGATTTCTTTATTTATGGAAATCATACTCAACCTGTTGGTGATGTTTTTATCCCTGCTCTTTGTGCGTTGCCAAAAAGGATCTTTACCGTTGTCAGTACGGCGAATTATGGTATTCCCGTGATTGGGAAAATTCTACCGTATTTGGGTGCGCTGCCAATCGTCGATTCCTTGCATGGATTCAAAGAACTGAATAAGGCAATAGAAATGCGAGTTGAAATGAATCATCCTATTGTTATTTATCCGGAAGCACACGTTTGGGAATACTATACTGGCATACGTCCTTTTGCGGATGCTTCGTTTAAGTTTCCGGTAAAAATGAATAAACCAGCCTTTGCTATGACTGTAACGTATCGTGAAAGCAAAGTATTTAAGCGACCGATTATGGAGGTCTATTTGGATGGTCCTTTCTATGCGGAGGGTGAAACCGTCAAAGACAAAACCACTGATTTGCATTGCAAAATCTACGAAGCGATGATGAAGCGAAGCAAAAACAGCAATTACAATTACATCGAATATAAGGAAAAGGAAATATCAAAATGCGAAAATTAAGAATTGTTTCAGACTCATCGTTTGATATTTTAGAACTTGAAAATGTGGACTTTGCATATGCGCCGATGAAAATTATTACTGCAGAGCGTGAGTTCGTTGATGACAAAAATCTCGATGTTGACGAGATGGCAAATTTCTTTAATCTGTACAAAGGAAGATCTCAAACTTCTTGCCCAAATGTTACAGACTGGATAGATGCCTTTGGCGATGCGGATGATATTATCTGTGTAACTATTACAAGTGCCTTATCTGGAAGTTATAACTCTGAATGTTTAGCAAAACAAATATATGAGGAAGAATATGAAGGTAGACGTGTGTTTGTTTTGGATACTCTTTCTGCCGGTCCTGAGATTACGTTGGTGATAAAGAAGCTGGAGGAATATGTCAAGCAAGGAATGGAGTACGAGACTATTTGTGAACGAATTAAAGCGTATCTCAAACAGACTGGACTTGTGTTTGTACTCAAATCCCTTCATAACTTTGCTGCAAACGGCAGAGTATCGCCACTTGTTGCCAAGGTTGCTGGTTTTGCTGGAATTTGTATTGCAGGCAAAGCCAGTGATGAAGGGACACTGGAGCCCTCTCATAAGTGCAGAGGAGAAAACAAATCCCTCGATGCGATACTCTCTGATATTGAAAAGTACGGACTTAGAAACGGCAAAGTTAGCATCGGACATTGTCAAAACGAAAAGGCTGCAGAACGTCTACAGGCAATGATTAAAGAAAAATTTGACAAGGTTCAGATTGAGATACATAAACTCAGGGGCCTGTGTAGCTTCTATGCCGAAAAAGGTGGCTTATTAGTCGGTTTTGAAAAATATTGAAAAGATTATGAATACTAGGGAGATGACGCCCAAAACAAGTCATCTCCCTTTTCGTATCTCGATTTAAAAATTTAAAAACAATTGGAAATTCTACTCATAATTTCTACAAAAAGTGTGATACTAACAAAGAGCAAAAAACAACAACTCGTCCCAGCTAAGGACCTTGGCAGTGTCGTACTTTTTGGATGGAACGAGGCATGATTTGAGCAAAATGTAAAATCTCGAAAACCCGCATAAATACTGGGTTTTTGGCACATTTTAGAGTAGAGAAAAGGAGTAGAAATATATGAAAGCAACAGGAATTGTACGTCGTATAGATGCTCGCGGTATAATAACACAAAAGTCTTGAAAGCCGCACAAACATTGGTTTTTTCGCTAGTTTGCCCTATTGAACACAAGCCTCTAATTTTATGGTTTTCAGCGGTTTTAAGAAAGGAGGATCATTTCTAAAACATTGCATCAGAAATACATACTCTGTAGCAGCCAAAACTAAATATTCAAACTGCCACAAAACATATATGATAAAACTAAAAGCGTCGCAAAATGCAGCGCTTTTGTGCTTTTTAAATATTTTTATTTGATTTTTTGAATTCAATAAGTATTTCATAAAAATCTTCACTACTCATATTTACATACATTTTTTGGACATAGATATTAAGAAAGTTGCAAACATATTTATACGACAGTTTACAAGCACCGATTACTGCAAAGCGATGTTTTATTTTTAACTTTTTATCTTTTGGTTCTTTAAATCCCATTCTCAAAAACAAGATTTCGTACTTTGCATATACAGCGAAAAAGTATGCGACTGGTAAATAAAAAATAGATAGTACTATAGGCAATATTAACCCAACCACTATATCAATAAATTGAATGCTTCCGATAGAATCAATCGCCGACTTTATTGTAAGCGCGAGTATCCCAAATCCAAATATGGCAACAAGCCCATCAATGAACTTTTTAACACTTTCGGTTTTCTTTACAAGCGTGGATTGTAGAATCATAAAAAGCACTAAAAGGGGTTGTAAAAGGAGTTCCAAGACAATATGAAAAGTAAATGTACCTGTAAAAAATTCCACCAAGGCTGCAAATTTTAAGTTATCAATTATTATATTTTTAAAATAATGTTCTTCTATCGTTCGACTTGTCGCGTTAAAACATACTGGAACTCCGGCAAAAAGTGTCCAAAAAATAATATCTTTGACATATATCCAATTCCAAAAAGGAAAATATGTACATAACAAAGTAAAGCCCGCCGCAAACAATAACACTATCAAAAAAGGAATCACAAGTTTTATGTGACAAGCGGCCTTTATAACAGGAATTATTATATCCTTTCCTTTGTTACGCATAAGGATATATGCAATAAGAATTATAGCATAAAAGAAAATAGTAATTTCTCGAGTTGTAAAAATCCACATATATATTAATTCCCTTTGATTACTCAAAATAAATATTCCACTTATAGCCGGTAGGGTAAGTTTCTATGTAATCTTCAATGGGTGGTAGATGCGAAAGAACATTATCGACAAACTCATAAAAATATTCCACATCATCAAGAAAATCTTGTGGTGTGCCAATATTTCTATATCTAAATGAATGGATAGCGTTTCTTTTGTGCTGAACGGAATCTACCCAAACATAGTCATCGGATGTTTCATCATCCCACAACTTTCCTGTACTAAAATCTTTAAGATTGTCAAAGGTTGCTTTTTCGGGCTCGACCATTTTCCCTTTGCTATTTGTAATGGGATCTTTGCAATAATCATCGTAGTAAACACAATAGAAAAATTTCAACCAAGATTCCACCACAGCACCTAAGTTTGCCCGTGCAAGAATGAGTTCTCCTTCTGTCATAGACAACCCTTTGCTTATCCATATTTCTAAGGTTTGGGTGAGCTCACTTTGCCAGTTAAGCATAGCGGCATCTAATTTTGTTGCTGCAGCATCAGGTGCAATTCCATGAACATCTTTCCAAATCAAAGCTGCGTTGTTTGTTTTGATTTTTAAAACATCAAATTTTGAACGTTTCATTATTATCACCTAATCACATTATTTGTTGAGGTTTTTTTACTTGATGGTTTGCTTTTATTTTTATACTCCGACGGCGTCATGCCGGTGTGTTTCTTGAATAAACGGCTGAAATACAAAGCGTTCTCGTATCCAACAATGTTTGAAATTTCGTTTATATTCTTATCGCTGTTTTCCAAATATCCTTTGGCAGCGGCGATTCTCAAGGAAACAATATACTGCATTGGTGGAACGTTCATTACTTCCTTAAAACTATGTATAAACCAATTCACACTCATTAAGTGTTCTTGCGCGTATTGCTCGATGGATATGGGCTTGTTATAGTTCTCGTTAAAATAATGTAAAGCTCTTTCAATATCACTGATGGTTTCGTTCTTTGCCTGCTTACCTTCCTTGATATAGCGGCTGATGGTTAGAAAAA
>JAGBFF010000005.1 GCA_017936615.1 Clostridia bacterium
ACCACGCGTCGCGCGGTGATGATATGCCAAGCCTGCGGCTTGGATAAAAAAATAAGTAACTTTTGGTAGACAAAAGTTACTTCTTTTTTGGCCCGCCCGGAGGGATTCGAACCCCCGGCCTTTGGAATCGGAATCCACTGCGATATCCAGCTTCGCCACGGGCGGATATGAGCCTTTGTTATTTTACACTGTTTCGGCGCGTTTTGCAATACCCAAATTGCAAAAATATTCTTTTCCCCTCCCTCACTTGCCAAAGAAGGGACAGTATGGTACAATACGAAAGAACAAGTATTGAAAGGAGGACGCTCATATGCCGTTCTTACCAATCACCAAACAAGAAATGCTGGAACGCGGCTGGGAGCGTCCCGATTTCGTCATCGTCACGGGGGACGCGTACGTCGATCACCCATCCTTCGGCACGGCGATTGTCTCGCGCGTGCTGGAAAACGCGGGCTACAACATCTGCATCCTGCCGCAGCCGCGATCCGACGCGGACTACCGCCGCTTTGGCGCGCCGCGCTACGGCTTCTTTGTCAACGGCGGCAACATCGACTCGATGGTCGCCCATTATACCGCTGCCAAGAAGCGTCGCAGCGAGGATGCCTACACCCCCGGCGGTCGCGCGGGTGTACGCCCTGACCGCGCCACCATTGTATATACCAAAGCCGTGCGCCGTCTCTTCCCCGACCTGCCGATCGCCATCGGCGGCGTGGAGGCGTCGCTGCGCCGCTTCGCCCATTACGATTATTGGGACGATCGCGTGCGCCCCTCTATTCTGCTGGATTCGGGTGCCGATCTGCTGATGTACGGTATGGGCGAGAAGCACATCGTGGAGATCGCCGACCGTCTACGCGACGGCTCTGACATCCGCACTCTCACCGACATCAAGGGCACTTGCTATGCCGTCCGCACCACCGATTACAAACCGGGTCCCGTCAAGGAATGCCCGAGTTACGAAGCGGTCAGTGCCCCCACCGAGCAAGGCAAACGGCGATACGCCGAATCCTGCCGCATCCAACAGCAAGAGCACGATCCTGTCCGCGGTAAGGTGGTTATCCAACGCCACGGCGACCGCATCGTCATTCAAAATCCACCGCACGCGCCGCTCTCCACCGAGGAGATGGATGCGGTGTACGCCCTCCCCTTTATGCGCGATTATCACCCTTCCTACGAGGCACAGGGCGGTGTACCGGGCATCGAGGAGGTCAAGTTCTCCATCATTCACAACCGCGGCTGTATCGGCGCCTGCAACTTCTGCTCGCTTGCCTATCACCAGGGACGGCAGATCGCCAGCCGCAGCCACGAATCGGTGTTGGCCGAAGCCAAGCTCATCACCGAAATGCCGGATTTCAAGGGCTATATTCACGACGTCGGCGGCCCGACCGCCAACTTCCGCTTTCCGTCGTGTGAAAAGCAGCTCACAGCGGGTGCTTGTGCCGATCGCAAGTGCCTTGCACCCGAAAAATGCCCTGCCGTCCGCGTGGATCACAGCGATTATCTTTCCCTGCTTCGCAAGCTGCGAGCGCTTCCCAAGGTGAAAAAAGTGTTTATCCGTTCGGGTATCCGCTTTGATTATTTGATCTATGACAAGGACGAAGCTTTCTTCCGTGAGCTAGTACAACACCACGTCAGCGGCCAGCTTAAGGTGGCTCCCGAGCACTGCTCCAACGCCGTTTTGCGGCGCATGGGTAAGCCGTCGATCGAGGTGTACGAGCGCTTCAAAAAACGTTTCTACGAGCTGACGCAGGCAGCAGGAAAAAAACAATTCCTCGTCCCCTACCTGATGTCCTCGCACCCCGGCAGTACCTTGTCGGATGCGATCGAGCTTGCGTTATTCTTAAAGCGTGAAAAGCTGCATCCTGAGCAGGTGCAGGACTTCTACCCCACCCCCGGCACGGTGTCGACCTGTATGTTCTACACGGGGCTGGACCCCTATACTATGGAAACGGTTTACGTGCCACGCACGCCGCAGGAAAAGGCTGGACAACGGGCATTGCTGCAGTATTTTCGCCCCGAAAACCGTGCACTGGTACTGGATGCTCTGCGCCGTGCGGGACGCACTGACCTCATCGGAAATGGCAAGAATTGTCTGATCTCCGCCCCTGCCGGCACAAAATCACAGTCAAAACCAACTCGCGGCAAACCGAAATCAAAACCGAGAAGACGATAACAAACAACAAGGCATCCGCAAACAGTTTGCGGATGCCTTTCGATTTTTATAAACATTATTTCGTTTGCTTTAAATAAAAACAAGCTGCGGTTTCCCAATGTAATTGAGATGATACATTTCCACCAGCTGCTGTGCCGTCTGTAACGATTCACCATCATAGGCACTGCGCACGTCGTGCGAGTCAAAGCCGAAGGTAACGGGTGCGCGTTCCTCTCCTGCTATTTTCCAAAAACTCTCCCTTGGATAATGCCGACGATCCCGAATCCCATAAAAATTAAGCTCCAACGGCATGTTGTGCAAGCGGGACGCAACACACACCTCACGCATTACATCCTGATATACGGTTTCATCCCCCGTGAAACGAAAAACATCCGGGTGCGCCACGTAGGTAAACACACCCGTCTCCATGGCGGCGATCAGCGACTGCGCATAGATCTTCAGCTCATCCACGTCTGTCGTCGGGACGTTGGCGTGCTTCCCGTTTGGATGCTCCGGCTTTGTGTAATGCTGTCCCAAAATCAAGTACTCTGCACCCCAACGCCTCGCATCGTCCAACATCGTTTCAAACTGCTCCGGAAAATATTCGGATTCAAACCCAATGTACAGCTCCACCTGATCCTTGTACTTTTCACGTAAAAGGCGCAGATCCTGACAGTAGTCCTCGGCTTGATCGACGGGAACACGGACCGAAACAGACTCATACCCATCCGGACACCGAAACGGTATGTGGTCGCTGAACCCTATATAGCGAATACCATTTTCGATCGCACGAACCAGGTACTCTTCCTCCGTTCCCGTTGCGTGCGAGCAACGCCACGTATGCGTATGGAAATTGTAATCCATAACGATCCTTCCTTTGACAAGTCTCGACACATCACTGTGATTTTAACACGTGTTGCTGAATTTTTCAACCTAAAACAAAAAGCAGAGCATTCGCTGAAATAGTCAATAGTTAGTAGACACAAAAAGAACAGAATCAAACTGCCAGTTCAATCCTGTATTGGACTGGCGGTTTTCTTTTGAGCTTTCGAACAGGACGTATGTAATTGAAGTAGTAAACGGTATCAGCTACAAC
>JAGBFF010000045.1 GCA_017936615.1 Clostridia bacterium
GCCACGTTGCCGAAGCCGGAGACAGCGAAGGTCTTGCCTTTGATATCCTCGCCGAAGCTCTTGAGCATTTCGTCACAGAAATACACAGCGCCGTAGCCGGTCGCCTCGGGACGGATCAAGCTGCCGCCGTAGGGGATACCCTTACCGGTGAGGACAGCGTTTTCGAAGTTGTTCTTGATGCGCTTGTACTGACCGAACAGGTAGCCGATCTCGCGACCGCCCACGCCGATGTCACCGGCGGGAACGTCCACGTGCGAGCCGATGTGACGGCACAGCTCGGTCATGAACGCCTGACAGAAGCGCATGATCTCCGCATCGCTCTTGCCGCGGGGATCAAAGTCGGAACCGCCCTTACCGCCGCCGATCGGCAAACCGGTCAGGGAGTTCTTGAAGGTCTGCTCAAAACCGAGGAACTTGATGATGTTCAGGTTGACAGACGGATGGAAGCGCAGACCGCCCTTGTAGGGACCGATCGCGCTGTTGAACTGCACGCGGTAACCGCGGTTGACCTGCACCTTACCGGCATCGTCAGTCCAGGAAACACGGAACATGATGACGCGCTCCGGCTCGACGATTCTTTCCAGAAGGCCGGCGGCCTCGTATTCGGGATGCTTCGCCACAACGGGTGCCAGAGACTCCAGAACCTCTTTGACAGCCTGGTGGAATTCGGGTTCGCCGGGGTTCTTACGAACGACGGACTCATAGACGGACTCAACGTACGACATAACCATTACTCCTTCTAATTAAAAAAGATTGGTACTATTATAGCAAGGTATGTATTGGATTGCAAGAGGTTTACACAAAAATTTCAAAAAAATGGGTTTCCAAACGGAAAAACAAGTTTTTTGATGAAATTTGAAAGTTGTCCTTGATTTTCTTGCGTTCCCAGAAAGCATTTGCCAAAAAAGCGCGGATGTGGTAAAATAAAGTGAAAGATGAACAAAGGGATGGTGCAGAAATGAGGATCTTGGCAGTGGACCTGGGGCTTTCGCGGACGGGTCTGGCGATCTGCGATGAACTGGAAATGCTGGCGTCGCCGCTTGGTACGGTGGCGCAGCCCGATATGGAGAAGCTACTGGACGAGGTCGACGCCGTGGTATCCCGCGAGGGTGTCAAGGCGATCGTCGTGGGGCATCCGCGCAATATGGACGGCAGCCGGGGAGAGAGCGCGCAGCGTGCCGAGGCGTTTGCCGAGTCGCTGAAGGAACGTACCGGTCTGCCGGTTGCTTTGTGGGACGAGCGTCTCACCACCGTGTCGGCGATCGGGTTCCTCAACGAGACCAACGTGCGCGGCAAAAAACGCAAGGCGATCGTGGATACCGTGTCTGCCACCATCATTTTGCAGGAGTATTTGGACAGCCGTCGGTGACACGCGCTGTTGTCCCGCATATATTGGTCATGAGGTGAGACCAATGGAATGGACAACGATCTACGTCAGCTCTGTGACCAATGCGATGCGCGGCAAGCGTGTGCTGGAAAAGCAGGGCTATACGGTGCATTTGCAGCGCGCTGCCAACGTGACGGAGGATGCCGGATGCGGCTACAGTTTGCTGGTGCGCGGGAGTGGATCACCGACGGAGGAGCTTCGCCGTGCAGGGATCCGTGTGCTGCGCGTGACCGGTGGGGGTGCGCCGCGATGATCTATCTGGACAACGCCGCTACCACCTATCCCAAGCCGCCGTCGGTGCGGCAGGCGGTGGCAGAGGCGTTTTTACGTTACGGTGCCAATCCCGGCCGCGGCGGACATGCCATGGCGATGGCGAGTGCCGCGCAGGTATACGCCTGTCGGGAGGCACTGGCGGAGTTTTTTGGCTTGGAGGATCCGTCGAGCGTGATCTTTACCGCCAACTGCACGGCGGCGCTGAATTACGTTATCAAGGGGATGCTGGGTCACGGCGGTCACGCGGTGATCTCCTCGTGTGAGCATAACGCGGTCATCCGTCCGCTCACGGCGCTTGCGGAGCGCGGTGTGACCTTTACTGAGGCGGCGGTGTATCCGTGCGATCAGGTGCGCACCGTGGAGAGCTTCCGTCGGGCGATCCGACCTGATACCCGACTGATTGTCTGTACCCACGCCTCCAACGTCGGCGGCTGGCGATTGCCGATCCGTGAGATCGGCGCACTGGCGCATCGGTTTGGCTTACCCTTTGCGGTGGATGCCGCTCAGAGTGCCGGTATCCTGCCGATCCATATGGCGGCGGAAAACATTGATTTTTTGTGTATGCCCGGTCACAAGGCACTGTATGGCCCGATGGGGACGGGGGTGTTGCTGTGCCGCGGAGAGACGCGCTTGGAGACGGTGTTGGGGGGTGGTACGGGCAGTATGTCGCTGTCACCTGAGCAGCCGTCGGAGCTGCCTGACCGTCTGGAAAGCGGTACGGTGAACGTGCCCGGCATCTGCGGTTTGCACGCTGGTCTGCGTTTCGTACGACAGCACGGTCGTGAGGCGCTCGCGGTAAAGGAGACGGCCTGCATGCGGCGATTGTACGACAGCGTGGCGGGGGTACGCGGTATACGGTTGCATACCCTGCGTCCTGATGTGGACCGCACCGTGCCGCTGGTGACGTTGACGGTGGTGGGTCTGCCCTCCGAAGCGGTGGCGGCACAGCTCGCGGCGGAGGGAATCGCGGTACGCGCCGGGCTGCATTGTTCACCGAGCGCTCACCGTATGCTGGCAACGCTGCCGCAGGGAGCGGTGCGATTTTGCCCGTCTGTCTTTACGACGACTGTCGATGTGGATGAAACGGCGAAAAACTTGTGCAAAATTGCAAGAAAAGCCTTGCAATCATCGTAGAGTATGTTAAAATAAATGAGTATAGAAAATTTTCGGACGCTTGGAAAGCAGGTGAGTACGCTGGCTGAATTTTTTGAATCCGTGTGGGAAAGCATTTTGATGTTCTTTCGCAGCTATCATCCCATCACCGATACGTTGGATATCCTGGTCGTGGCGCTGGCGGTGTACGGTATTATCAAACTGGTGCGCGATTCGCGTGCCGAACAACTCCTGAAAGGTTTTTTGCTGTTGGGCGTTGCCTACGGTGCGGCGTACCTGTTTGGGCTGACGACCATGAAATATTTGCTGCAGGTGTTGATGGATAATATCCTTATCATTTTGGCGATCATTTTTCAGCCTGAGCTGCGGCGTGCATTGGAGCAGATGGGGCATTCCAGCTTCTCGCGTTTCCGTATCCAGGGTGCCAGCAGTGCGGAGAGCCGCGAGTTTATCGAACGCTGGAAAAAGGCCATCGCTGCCGTGTGCACTACGGCGGAGGCACTGAAAAAGCAGCGTATGGGTGCGCTGATCGTTATTGAACGCAACACCCGGTTGGGCGAGATCGCCGCGACCGGTACCGAGCTGAATGCAGATATTACTGCTGAACTGCTCGGCAACATATTCTTTAATAAGGCTCCGTTGCACGACGGTGCGACCATTCTGCGCGATGCGAAGATCTACGTTGCAGGCTGTATCCTGCCGTTGACGCGGGATGTTTCCCTCAGCCGCAGTCTGGGTACCCGTCATCGCGCCGCCGTTGGCATGAGTGAAAATTCCGATGCTATCGTCGTGGTCGTCTCGGAGGAGACCGGTACGATCTCGGTCGCCAAGGGTGGCGCACTTACGCGGGACTACACCGTAGAAAGCCTGACGGCGTACCTTGAGCAGGAGATCATTTGGAGCAATGTGCTGACGGATGAGCAGAAGGAGAAGCGCAAGTTGACGAATATGGTGCGGAGGTGGTTCAAGAAATGAAGAAGTTTTCCTTGAACAATCTGCTGCACAAGGATCGTGTGATGATCATCTTTTCCTTGGTGGTGGCTATCGCCGTGTGGGCGATCATTTCCTTCGGCCCCGGTAACGTGCAGCAGCGCACCATCACCGCGACGGTTAAAATCGACCTGACCGATACCAGCGCGGAGTACGATAACCTGCGCGTGATCGGAGAGGATACCTTTACCGTAAACGTCACGGTGGAGGGTACGCGTTCGATCATTTACAGCCTGACCTCCGACGATCTGGAGATCAAGCCTGACCTGTCGGACATTCAGGGTCCCGGTCGTTCGTATGTGTCTCTGAACGTTTCCAAGACCGGTCGCTACACGGACTATACCATCAATTCCATTTCGCCTGCTACCGTCACGGTGGAATGCGAGAAATGGACGAATGATTTTTATCCCGTGGAGTTTGCTGACAGCGATAAAGCGGCGCTCAACGTTTCTGTTGCAGATGACAGCACGCAGTTCCTTCCCAAGAATGCGATCACGCTGGATACGGCGGTCGTCAGGGGCGGTCGTGTGCAGATCGAAGGACCGCAGACCGTGACCTCACAGATCCATTCGGTTCGTGTGGTGCTCGACGGTGAGCACGTCCTGTCGAAAACAAGCGTGCTGCGCGCACGCTTGGTGGCGTACAACGAATCGGATCAGCCGATTGATCTGTCAGGGTGTACGATCGTCGGAAGCTCGGATGGAATGGTGGCGATGACCGTACCCGTGCGCGCAACCAAGACGGTCGATCTGACGTTCAAGCTTATCAACGTGCCGACCGGACTTAAGACTGACGGGCTGGTTACGTTGCTCAATCCTGTGGATAAGACGCCGCTGACGCAGCTGACCTTGGTTGGAGACTCGGATGTGTTGGCAACCATCGGGGATACCATTGATCTGGGCACTATTGATTTTGATTTTATCCAGCCGAGTAATGCGGAGTTCACCCGTATGCTGATTCTTCCTGAGGGCGTCGAGCCGATGAGCGGCAGCTCGGAGGTGTTGATCTCGGTTGCAGTTAACAAGTATCGTACCAAGAAATTGAGTTATACCGTTGACAGCGTGGAGGATCTGGTCATTACCGGTCTTCCGGAGGGACGGGTTGCCACTCTGTATGGCGGTCAGGCGCAGATCCTTACCGACATCGTGCTGTGCGGCGATTCCCGCATGTTGAGCCGCATCAAAGCGGAGGATCTTGTGTTGACGGTGGACCTTTCGGCTGCGTCCGGATACACGGAGCCTGAAGTGCGCATTACCGTGCCGGGGTACCCGTCGGTTTGGGTATATTACGGCGAGGAAAGCGAAGTATCCAAGCAGTATCCGCATCAGTTGTCCATTGACGTGGTCGACGCTAAAGCCGCCGCGACCGAGTGATAGCTCAAAACTGCATAGCAAGACCCGCTTGATTTCAAGCGGGTCTTTTTGCACCCTTTTTGACGGATGCCATACACTGATAAGGGAGCGTCTTGCGCTCCGAAAATTAGGAAAAGGAGAGAATGATAGTGGGTAATGCATCCGGTATGCGCTACGGCAGTATGCCGCGGCGATACACTTCGCCGATGTGCGGCTGCACCCGCACGGCACAGCCGACGGCGTGCGATTGTGCCGCACGAACGACGCGCACCGCCGAAGAAACCTGCGCGGCGATGGTGTTGGCAATGTCGTATATGCTGTCGCAGCAGTTGGACACGGTATATGAGCCGGAAAACGGATTTCCTCGCGGAACGATCTTTCCGGAACTCGACAAACCGCTGTTGGTAGGGGGGACGTGCCGTGGATGATCGTATGACTCTCAAGCATCGTATCGGCGCGTATACCTTTGCCATCTGGGAAATGACGCTGTATCTGGATACCCATCCGCACGAGACCTGTGCGCTGAACAAGCGCCGCGAGTTGATGGAGGCACGCTGCCAGTTGATTGACGAGTATGAGGCGCAGTACGGTCCCTTTGTCCGGACGTCCGAGGACGTCAAGGGCGATTGCTGGAGCTGGATCGATGGCCCGTGGCCGTGGGAATACGGAAGGGGGAATAATTGAGCTATGTGGCAATATGAAAAAACGCTGCAATATCCGGTGAAGATCGCCAATCCGAACCCGAAGTACGCCCAGATCATCATCAGTCAGTACGGCGGCCCTGACGGCGAGCTTGGCGCGTCGATGCGCTATCTGACCCAGCGGTATTCCATGCCGTATAACGAGCTAAAGGGGCTGCTGACCGATATTGGTACCGAGGAGCTCGCTCACATGGAAATGATCTGCGCGATGGTGTATCAGCTGACGCGAAATTTGTCCGAGGACGAGATCAAGCGCTCCGGCTTTGACAAGTATTTCGTGGATCACACCACCGCGGTGTATCCTATCGCGGCATCCGCCATTCCGTGGCGTGCGGAATATATCGCCGCCAAGGGCGACGTGATCGCCGATCTGCACGAGGATCTCGGTGCAGAGCAGAAGGCGCGAGTGACCTACGATAACCTGCTGCGTCTGATCGACGATCCCGACGTGCGCGATCCGCTGAAATTCCTGCGTGAGCGCGAGATCGTCCACTACCAGCGCTTCGGTGAAGCGCTGGGGCTTGTGACCGACCGCCTCGACAGCCGTAACTTCTACGCGTGCAATCCGAGCTTCGATAAAAACTGCGGGAAGTAAGCACAACTGCGAAGCACCGCCCACACGGGCGGTGCTTCTTTACACTTTATCAACATTTTTCTGCAGGGTGGGTGATATACTGTAAGTACATGGCAAGGTGCGGAGGAGATTGTATGACTGAACCGATACGGCAAAAAGGTGAATGGGTGCCGCTGATCGTGACGCTGACGCTGGGGGCTGTGACGCTCATCGTCTATCCGTGGACGACCGAGATGGTCGATCCCATCGTGTATGCGCAGGTTTCTGCCTGTGCCTTTGTTCCGGCTGTTCTGCCGTTGCTCGGACGACTGACAAACCGGAATTTCCCCGTTCTCATCAATGCATTGATCGCGCTGCACATGGTGCTGGCGAGCTTCCTCGGTAGTGCGATTCAGTTGTATCGGTTGATATCGTGGTGGGATCTGTTCATGCACGGCTACTTCGGCTTCGTGGGAAGCGTGGTGCTGTATACCTTCCTGCTGAAATGGAATGGCAGGGCACCGGACAGACGTGGCTTTCTCGTGCTGATTTTCCTGTCAGTCATGGGCTGCGGTGCGCTGTGGGAGATCTTCGAGTATACCACCGACGCGTTGCTTGGTGGGGATGCCCAGCGTGTGGCGGAGGCGTTGCGTCTCGGCACTTCGCCGATCGCCGACACGATGACCGATGTCATCATTACCGCTGCGGGGATCGCGGTCTTTTATATAGGGCTATATATTGATAAGCGGTGTGGGTATCCCGTCAGTAAGCATCTGGAATAACGCATATAACGACGCCGTCTGTCCGATGAGACAGGCGGCGTTTGCTATGTGTATCAATATTCTAGCGTACCCTCAAACACCAGTACGGCGTTGCCGGTCAGCAGGACGCGCTCGTCGGTGTAGTTGACGATGAGGTCGCCGCCGAGCAGTTTGACGGTGATATCCGCACCCTTGTCGCAATACCCGTTTTCCACAGCGGCAACAGCGGCGGCACAAGCGCCCGTACCGCAGGCGAGGGTCTCACCGTTGCCGCGCTCCCACACGCGCATCCGCAGGACGGTGCGACCGACCACGCGGACAAACTCGGTGTTGACGCGTTCGGGGAACTGTGGTGCATACTCAAACTGCGGGCCGATGACAGACAGCGGCAGGCTGTCGATGCTGTCACAGAACACTACGCAGTGCGGATTACCCACCGACACACCGGTGACGGCGTAGGTCTCGCCGCCGACGGTGAGGGGATAGCCGAGCATTTGTTTGCAGTCCACGATAGCGGGCAATGCTGCGGCGGAAAGCGTTGCCTTGCCCATATCCACCGTCACCGAGCTGACCTTGCCGTCGCGCAGGTGCAGGTGTAGGCGACGAATGCCGCTACCGGTCTCGACGGTGATGTCACGGCTCGTGACCAGTCCCTTGTCATACAGGTACTTACCGACGCAACGAATGTTATTGCCCGCCATCTGACCCTCACTGCCGTCGCGGTTGAAGGTGCGCATCCTGACGTCTGCAACCTCTGATACTTCCATCAGTACCAAGCCGTCCGAGCCGACACCGTAGTGCGGTGCACACAGATCGACGCACAGCGATTCCGGACAGGTGATCGAGCCGTCGAAGTTTTCGACGAAGATATAATCGTTGCCGCAGGAGTGCATCTTGGTAAAGCGCAGTGTTTGACGGTGGGGGCGCATGGCATTGATATCCACAAGCTCGGTGTTCATGCCGTTAAAGCGGCTTTCCATGATCTGTGCCAGCGCATCGGCGGTATCGGGCGAGGTCAGACAGGGGATGCCGAGCTGCATCGCGTGGCGGTGCAACAGCGTATAGTCACCTACTGTCGCATCCTTGACAGCGCCGGTATAGATGATGTAATGCAGCTTACCGGTCTCCATCAGTGTGGTTATCTCGTCGCTTTCGGCGGCGTTTTTCACCGCGGTGACGGGAATGCCGAGCGTTGAGATCGCCGCAGCAGTGCCGGAGGTGGCGTACAGCGTCAGTCCCAAATCGTAGAACCGCTTTGCCAGCGCGATGATGTCGGGGTAGTCGCTTTCCTCCACACTGATGAGCACACCCGCGTCTCCCTCGTGGACCGAGGGGACGGAGAAGCCGGCGGCGGTGAGCCCTTTGAACAGAGCCTCCGCCAACGTGCGGCCGATGCCGAGCACCTCTCCGGTGGATTTCATTTCGGGGCCGAGGATGGAGTTGGCGTCGGTGAGCTTTTCAAACGAGAAAACAGGCACCTTGACGGCAAAATAGGGCGGTGTGCGGTACAGACCCGTGCCGTAGCCGAGGTCGGCAAGCTTGGCGCCCAGCATTACCTGTGCTGCCAGATCCACCATCGGGACACCCGTCACCTTGCTGATGTAAGGGATAGTGCGCGAAGCGCGGGGGTTGACCTCGATGACGTACAGCTCGTTCTCATAGATGAGATACTGGATGTTGACGAGACCCTTAGTGCCGAGCGCCAACGCCAGCTTTTCCGAGCAATCGCAGATCTTCCGCAGGAAGGTATCACTTAAGTTGTACGGCGGATACACGGCGATGGAGTCACCGCTGTGCACGCCCGCGCGCTCGATATGTTCCATAATGCCGGGGATCAGCACCGTCTCACCGTCCGAGATGACATCGACCTCCAGCTCAGTACCGGGCATATACTTATCCACCAGCACGGGGTTTTCGATGCCGCCGGCGAGGATGGTGTTCATATACTCCACCGTGCGTTCGCGGCTGCGGGAGATGGTCATATTCTGACCGCCGATGACGTACGACGGACGCAGCAACACGGGATAGCCCAGCGCCTCGGCGGCGGCGACCGCTTCGTCAACGGTATTAACACCCACGCCCTTGGGACGGCGGATCCCGAAATCCTCCAGCAGTGCGTCAAATCGGCTGCGGTCCTCGGCGATATCGATACCGTCGGCAGAGGTGCCGAGGATCGGGATGCCGTGACGGTCGAGCAGCCCCGTCAGCTTGATGGCGGTCTGACCGCCAAACGCGACCACCACGCCGATGGGTCGTTCCACCGCGATGATGTTCAGCACGTCCTCGGGACAGAGCGGCTCGAAATACAGACGGTCGGCGGTGTCGTAGTCGGTAGAGACGGTCTCGGGGTTGTTGTTGACGATGACCACGTCGTAGCCGAGCTTCTGCAGTGTCCAGACGCAGTGCACCGAGCTGTAGTCAAATTCGATGCCCTGACCGATACGGATGGGACCCGAGCCGAGCACCATGACCACAGGTCGGCTGCTGCGCGGGAATTGCCGCGATTCGCAGACGGCGTCGGTGCAGGAATAGAAATACGGGGTCTCGGCGTGGTATTCCGCGGCGCAGGTGTCCACCATTTTGTAGGACAGTGTATGTGCGGGCAGCTCGGTCGCACCGGACAGACGGCGGATGGCGTCGTCGGTGTAGCCGAGGCGTTTTGCCGTAACGTAGTCGCCGTCGCAAAGCCCCTCCGCAGCGAGATGCCGTTCAAACGCCGCCAGTTTGGCGAGTTTGTGCAGAAACCAGCGGTCGATGCGGGTGATGGTGTGGACCTCATCCACCGAAATGCCGCTTTTCAGCGCCTCAAACACGGTGAAAATACGGCGATCGTCCGCAATCTTCAGTCGTTCGATGACAGGTGCATCGGTCAGCGGAGCGGCGTTCAGGGTGTCCAGCGAGATCTCCGCACCGCGCACCGCCTTCATCAGCGCAGTCTCGAAGCTCTGCCCGATGGACATGACCTCGCCCGTGGCTTTCATCTGCGTACCGAGCAGGCGGCTGGAGCCGGCGAATTTGTCAAACGGCCATTTCGGAAATTTCACAACGACATAGTCCAGCGACGGCTCAAAGCACGCACTAGTCTTGCCGGTTATATCGTTTTTGACCTCGTCCAGCGTGTAGCCGAGAGCCAGACGGGTGGTGAGCTTGGCGATAGGGTAGCCCGATGCTTTGGAGGCCAGCGCCGAGGAACGCGATACACGGGGATTGACCTCAATGACAGCGTATTCGAAGCTGTCCGGATCCAACGCGAACTGGCAGTTACAGCCGCCGACGATGCCGATGGCTTCCAC
>JAGBFF010000046.1 GCA_017936615.1 Clostridia bacterium
CACAGGGGAGGCATGGCGGGTGTCCGCGGGGGTGTACGATCTTGGCGGGCGGGCGCAGAGACCCGCCTCCCTAAAGGGATAAGTTCGGCTTGCCAAATCACAGATTTGGAGCCTCACGCTACCTGCGAACTCCCTCCGTCACGGCTGACGCCGTGCCACCTCCCTCAGGAGGGAGGCATGGCGGAACTTATGCACAGCTGCCGTCCCTACAACGCAAAAGAACCGACAGCGTTGCCGTCGGTTCTTTCAATACATTCCCTATTTTATCCGTACAGATGCTTATGCAGTGCTTCCACCGTCTTCTTGGGGTCGTGCAGGAGCAGGCCGGCACCGCCGTTGATGTAGGTGCCGGTGTACTCGCCCGCCTGCGGGACGGAGTAGTCCATATCCACCGGATAGCTCACGTAGCTGGCCGCGTCGGCAGCAAAGCTGAGGAACTCATCCTGCGACATATTCGTCTCCACGTGCTTGAGCACCGTGGTCAGCACCGAAACGAGCTGCGAATAACTCATTTTCTTCGCCTTCGCAATAAGCAGCGACACCACCTCGCGCTGACGCTCGGTGCGCTTGAAGTCGCTGTCCAGCTTGCGGATACGCGCATACTGCATCGCCTGGAAGCCGTTGAGGTGATAGGTGCCGGGGGCGCCCTTGAGGCTGACGAAGCCGCCCTGCCCGTCGCAATCCTTGCCGGGGGTCGGGATCGCCACGTAGCAGCCGTTTGCGGGGATCTGGCTCATTTCCTTGGCAGTGAGCTTGACGTCGATGCCGCCCACCGCATCGATGACCTTCGGCAGCACCGCAAAGTTGACGCCGATGTAATCGTCGATATCCAGACGGAAGTTCTGCTCGAGAGTCTTACGCAGCAGCGAGCTTTTGCCGTAGGCGTAGGCGGCGTTGAGCTTCGCAACGTCGTCCTTCATATCGCCGTCCTTGTCGCGGCCGGGGATGGTCGCCCACGTGTCACGCAGGAAGGAGACCAGCTTGATCGTCTTGGTGTTGTCGTTGATGGACAGGATCATCATCGTATCCGATCGGCCGCTGAAGGTCTTGCTGTCGATGCCCAGCAGCAGAATGTTTCGCACGCCGCTCTGGTTGCCGCGAATCGGGATGGACTGCAGCTCGGAGCCGCTGTCCACATCCTCCTGATTCCCCTGCTGATAGTCGGGGTTCTCGCTCGGATCATCGGGTTCTTCCTCGGGAATAACCGGCTGCTCGTGGTGCGGTACGTCCCCGCCGGTGTCCTGCTGCATCAGGCCGTAGCCCCAATCCAACAGCACGCCTGCCGTGATGCACAGCACGCCCAAGAGCGCCATAAACGACGAGCCGACGATCGTCCACACGCGCGCGGCGGTGGAGTAGCGATGTGCTTTTTTCTGTTTCATACTACCGTCTCCTTCACAGACCGGTTACTGATACTTCATTACGCCTTGCGGGAAACCGCTTCGCGTGCTTTCGCCGCGATGTTAGCGGCGCACAGACCGTACAGCGGCAGCAGATCCACGGCGGGGCCCGACTTGCCGAAGGCGTCCTCCACGCCAACGCGGAGTACCGGCACAGGCAGCGTCTCGCACACGACGTCCGCTACCGCACTGCCCAAACCACCGATGACGGAATGCTCCTCGGCGGTGACGATGGCGCCCGTCTCCTGCGCCGCGGCGATGACCGCCTCACGGTCGAGGGGCTTGATAGTCGCCATGTTGATAACACGGGCGGCGATGCCGTCCGCTTTGAGCTGCTCGGCAGCGATGAGTGCTTCGTTCACCATCAGACCGGTAGCGATGATCGTGACGTCGCCGCCCTCGGTGAGACGGACACTCTTGCCGATCTCAAACTTGTAGGTTGCCTCGTCAAAGATCACCGGCACCGCCAGACGGCCAAAGCGCAGGTACACCGGACCGTCCGTCTTCGCCGCAGCGATGACCGCGAGCTTGGCTTCCACCGCATCGGCGGGGTTGATGACCGTCATGCCCGGGATGGTGCGCATCAGGGCGATATCCTCGTTGCACTGGTGGGTCGCGCCGTCCTCACCGACGGAGATGCCGCCGTGGGTCGCGCCGATCTTGACGTTAAGATGCGGATAACCGATGGAGTTGCGGACCTGCTCAAACGCACGGCCCGCCGCGAACATCGCAAAGGACGAGGCGAACACCGTCTTGCCGGCGGATGCGAGACCCGCCGCAATACTCATCATATTGCCTTCCGCGATACCGCAGTCGAAGAACCGCTCGGGGCACGCCTTCTTGAACACGCCCGTCTTGGTGGCCGCCGCGAGGTCCGCGTCCATCACCACCACGTTTTTGTCCTCTACCAAGGCAAGCAAGCCGTCGCCGTAGCCGTCACGGGTTGCCTTTTTGATCACGTCTGCCATGTTCAGCCCTCCTCGATCGCTGCGAGAGCCGCACGCAGCTCCTGCATTGCTGTCTCATATTCCTCGGCGTTCGGGCCCTTGCCGTGCCAGCCGACCTGGTTTTCCATAAAGGAGACGCCTTTACCCTTGACCGTCTTCATCACGATGGCGGTGGGCTTGTCCGTGCAGGCACGCGCCGCCGAGAGTGCCGCCTCGATCTCGTCGAAATCGTGACCGTCGATCTCCACGACGTTGAAACCGAAGGCAACGAACTTTTCGGGAATCGGATAGGGCGAATTGACCTCGTCCATGGTGCCGTCGATCTGCAGATCGTTGTTATCCACGATGACGCAGAGGTTGGACAGCTTCTTGTGAGCCGCGAACATGGCCGCCTCCCACACCTGACCCTCCTGGATCTCGCCGTCACCGAGGATGGCGTAGGCACGGTAGTCCTTGCCGTCCAGCTTCGCCGCCAGCGCCATACCTACCGCGGTGGAAACGCCCTGGCCCAGAGAGCCCGTCGACATATCGACACCCGGCGTGGTGGTCATGCAGGGATGGCCCTGCAGCATCGCACCGATGTGGCGCAGAGATTTGATCTCCTCTTCGGGGAAGAAGCCGCGCAGCGCCAGCGCGCCGTACAGCGCGGGCGCACAGTGGCCCTTCGACATAACGAAACGGTCACGATCCGCCCAGTTCGGGTTTTTCGGATCGATCCGCAGTTCCTCCGTGTACAAATACGCCAGCATATCCGCGATGGATAACGAGCCGCCGGGATGGCCGCTCTTGGCACGGAACGTGCCCTCGACGACCGCCATACGAATGCGGGTCGCCGCCGCGGAAAGCTTCTGAAGCCGTGTTGCTTCCATAGTGTTGCCTCCTTCAGGTCATAGTCATTCATATTGTAGCACAGTTCTTTTTGAATTGCAATATTGACAACTGGGTATTTTTTGTATAATATAAGAGGGATATATTGTAAAGCGGAGGCTTTGATTATGTTAAATACCGAAAAGACTATGGAAAAAATCGTCGCGCTGTGCAAGGGCCGCGGCTTCGTGTTCCCCGGCTCCGAAATTTACGGCGGTCTCGCCAATACCTGGGATTACGGCCCGCTCGGCGCTGAGCTGAAAAGCAACATCAAGCGCGCGTGGTGGAAGAAGTTTATCCAGGAAAACCCCTACAACGTGGGTCTGGACGCCGCTATCCTGATGAATCCGCAGACCTGGGTCGCCAGCGGTCACCTCGCCGGCTTCTCGGATCCGCTGATGGACTGCCGTGAGTGCCACGAGCGCTTCCGTGCGGACAAGCTCATCGAGGATTGGTGCGGCGAAAACGGCTTCGCGCTGCCGAAGCCCATCGACGCGTTCTCGCAGGACGAAATGAAGGCGTTCGTTGAGGAACACAACATCCCCTGCCCCACCTGCGGCAAGCACAACTTCACCGACATCCGTCAGTTTAACCTGATGTTCAAGACCTTCCAGGGCGTCACCGAGAACGCGAAGAACACCGTGTATCTGCGTCCCGAAACCGCGCAGGGCATCTTCGTCAACTTCCAAAACGTCCAGCGCTCCACCCGCAAGAAGCTGCCGTTCGGTATCGGTCAGATCGGTAAATCCTTCCGCAACG
>JAGBFF010000047.1 GCA_017936615.1 Clostridia bacterium
ACCTTGTCCGCAATACTGGTATCCGTCATGATGGTCGCGGGGTTAGAGTTGCACAGGACGACCTCGTAGCCCTCCTCCTTCAGCGCCAAGCACGCCTGCGTGCCGGCGTAGTCAAACTCCGCCGCCTGACCGATGACGATCGGGCCGGAGCCAATGATAAGAATCTTGTGGATGTCCGTACGCTTTGCCATAATGATTTCCTCCTTATCGATACACCGGCCGACCGTTACACACGGTCAGAACACACCGGCCAAACAGTTCCTTGCCTTCAAACGGGGTCGCCCTACCGCAGGAAAGAAATTCCTGCGGATCCACAGTGCGACACTCCTCCAGATCCCACACAGTGAAAGATCTGTCATACCCGATACCGAACCGCTCCCGCGGTCGGAGCGCCAAAAGCTCCGCGAGCCGTTCCTCTGTCAGGATGCCCGGCTTTACCAGTGCCGTATACAACACCGGCAACGCCGTTTCCAATCCCACCACACCGAAAGCGCTCTTTTCCAAGCCTTTGGCTTTTTCCTCGGCGGAGTGCGGTGCGTGGTCTGTGGCGATCATATCCACCGTGCCGTCACATACGCCCTCGATCAGTGCCAGCCTGTCCGCTTTGTCACGGAGCGGCGGATTCATCTTGAATCGTCCGTCCTCCTGCAGATCACTGTCATCCAACGCCAGGTAGTGCGGCGCGGTCTCACAGGTAACGTCTAACCCCTCCGCTTTGGCTCGTCGGATCAGCGCCACGCTTTCTTTAGCTGAAATATGGCAAACGTGATAGGCGCAGCCCGTCTCGCGCACCAGATCCAGATCGCGTTTGATCTGAGCCCACTCGCTCTCGCTGCAAATGCCGCGATGCCCGTGGGCAGCGGCGTATGCGCCGTCGTGGATATACCCACCTCGCAGCAAGCTGTTGACCTCACAGTGGGCAACGATCATCTTGCCGAGTGCTTTCGCACGCTTCATCGCCTCACGCATCATCTCATCACTCTGCACGCCGCGACCGTCGTCCGAAAACGCGATAACATCGGGTGCGAGCTCCTCCAACGCGGCAAGCCGCTCTCCCTGCTGCCCCACCGTGATCGCGCCGTAAGGGTAGACGCCGATCGTCGCACTCTCGCGGATGCGGTCGGTCTGCTCCTTCAAGTGCGCAACGCTGTCCGGTACAGGACTGAGGTTCGGCATGGTACATACCGCGGTGTAGCCGCCGTGCGCCGCCGCACGGCACCCCGAAGCAATGGTCTCCTTATAAGAAAAACCCGGCTCACGAAAATGCACATGCACATCGCAAAAGCCGGGAAAAACGGTATATCGGGGATGATTGAAACCAGAGAACTCCGGAATGGAAAAACACTCCGACACACACTGCGGAAGCGACGGCAACGCCGCAGTACCGACCAGTCGCGCCTTGAGCTGTTCTGCCATGTTGCTTCTCCTTTCTGTAAAAAAGCCTTGCCGAAGACGGCAAGGCGGATACGCACAATGAACCGACACAGGATGCCCTGCACCGTCGCATTTTATTCCGCAATCTTGCCGATCTCTCTGTATCGCACTTAAAGATTTATTTCTAAAGGATTATACCACACCTCTCGGTGTCTGTCAACGCACAAAACTGTGTTTTTTGTAAAATTTCCTCTTGTTTTCGCCCCACACGATAGTGTACAATAGAAATACTCTCAATCAGGAGGCGGTACGGTGGAACGTTGTTTCTTCGTCTATATGCTCCGCTGTACGGACGGCTCACTGTACACCGGCTTTACCACCGACTGGCGGCGCCGGTTCAATGAGCATTGCAGCGGTACGGCCCGCAGCGCCAAGTACACGCTGTCACATCCCCCACTCCGCATGGAATGTGTGTGGCAGTCAAGCACCCGCTCGGCGGCTATGCAGTTGGAATATGCCATTAAAAACCATCTGACCCGCGCCCAGAAAGAAGCCCTGATCTCCTCACCCGACCTGCTCGCCGCCCTGCTCGGAGCGCGGTTGGAGTGCAGTAATTATCAAGCCGTATCGGAGGTATCACCATGAAAAGTGAGAAAATGACCGAGTTCCTGCGCGTTGTAAAGTTCACACTGGTATCCATCAGCGCCGCCATCATCCAGCTTGGCTCCTACGCCTTGATGGAGGAGCTCTTGTTGTGGCCCTACTGGCCGTGCTATTTAATTTCCCTGGTGCTGTCGGTGGTGTGGAACCTCACCGTCAATCGCAAGATCACGTTCCGTTCCGAAACCAATTATACACTGGCCCTCATTAAAGTGTTGCTCTTCTACGCCGTGTTCACGCCGGTAACCACCATACTGGGCAACTGGTTGGTGGAGTCGATGGGTTGGAACGGCTACGTCGTCACCATCTTGAATATGCTGTTCAATTTTGTTACCGAGTTTTTGTATCAACGCTTCTTCGTGTTCCGCAACAGTCTCGACTCGATTCCCCAAACCGAAGAAAAGGAATAACAGAAAGCCGTCGCTTGCAAGCGACGGCTTTCTATTATTTCACGCAGACTTCAACGGTTTCCCACGCATCCGCGGCCGCAACCGTCAAGGTGTTGCAACGCCGTGCGGCATCGTACTCCACCGTTACGGGATGCGATGATGAGACGATCTGTACCGCGGTATCCGTCGCTTCCAGTTCGAAACGGTAGGTGCGCTTTGACGGCATACCCTCGTATGCGCTACCCATCGGCGCGGCAGACACCGTCACCACACCGTCCTCGTCACGCGCATAGCGCAGATCGGTAATCACGCCCTCGCCGTTCATATACTTCTCCGAAATACCGTCATCCTCGAACAGCTTGAAATGATTATCGCACGCCTTGGAAGCGGGATACGCTTTCACGATCAGCGTTTCGGGGGTGCGCGCCGTCATGCGACGCTCATACGGCTGCATCGGCACGGGCATACCCGCTTTGATATACATCGGAAACGTCTCCAACGGACAAACGGCGGTAATGCAATCGCCGGTTATCTTTTCACCGGTGAAGAAATCGTAGTATTCCCCGCCAACCAAGCGCACCTGCCGCTCGCCGTGGCGGTCTTCGCCGATACCCGGCGCGCAGATCGGGGCACACAGGAACGCATCGCCGAAGAAATATTCCTCCGGACACGCGTGAGCAAACTCCCAATTGGGATAGTCATAATACAGCGGACGCAGCAACGGCTTGCTCTCCGTATACGCTTGATACGCCGTAGAATAGATATACGGCATCAGCTGCGACCGCAGGTGGAACATATCACGGATCGCACTGCACTCGCGTTCGCCCCATTTCCACGGACGGCGATCCAGCTCCTCGCCGGTGGAGTGCAACCGCAGCGCCGCCGTCGTCATGGAGAACTGTACCCAGCGTACATAGAGCTCGGGGTCACGCTTACCACAGAAACCGCCGGTATCGTGCGCCCAGTAGAAGCAGCCCGCATTGGCAGCGGTTGAGGTAAAGTAGATCTCAAACCGCAGGGCATCCCACGTCGCGTGAATATCGCCGGAAAAATACAGCGGATGCTTGTGGTCACCGATACCACCCCAGCGGCTGTACGACGCACCGCGCTTGCCACCACGGCGACTGTTGTGATAATACAAATAGTTCAGCCACGGCAGATGCAGCAGATTCTTCATCCCCGACACAGTGGGATAAATGGAATTCTGCTGCCAATCCAGCCACCAGAAATCCACACCCTGATCTTCAATGGGCTGCAGGCCCTTCTCAAAAAAGGCCTTCATATAGTTTTTATCTCCGGCGGAATACGGCAAATTGATGCCCGCCTTGGGATCGTATCCCAGTGCGGTCATAAATTCCTCGTAGCAATCCTCACACTCACGAATACCGTCGGCAGGATGATCGTTGAGCGTCACCAAAATATCCCGCTTTTTCATTTCGTCAAGCAACGCATCAGGATCGGGGATCAAATCGGTGCACCACGAATACCCCGTCCAGTTCATATCACCGCCGCCCCAGCCGTGACCGGTTTTGGCTTTGTGCGGATCGTTCGGCTTATCAACAAAGCGCCATTTGCTCCAATGCCAATCCATATCCATGACGAGAATATCCAACGGGAAATCGTGCTCATCGTATTCGTCGACGATACCAATAAAATCGTCGGCGGTATACGGATGCCAACGAGAATACCACGAACCGAACGCACTGCGGCGCGGCATCACCATCTTGCCCGACACGATCGCCAGCTGGCGCAGTGCCAACGGATAATCCTGACCGTAGGAAAATAAATACCAGTCGATCACGTGCTCTTCACTGCGGTCGGCGATCCATTGATCCTTGAGGATCGGCGTGCCGGAGTTATCAAACAGGTACCACCCGGCACGGGAGACGACACCCTCCTTTACCGCAGCAGAGCCGGGGATGGCATCCAGCGTCGGCAATGTGCCACCAAGGTTGTCGGTATTCTTCTTGCCGGCAAACCAAACGTCGTACAGCGCACCGTCGCGCAGGATCTCCGAACGCAGCGTCTCGGTCGTAAAACCGGCATTTTTGCCGTAATCATAGGTCAGCACGATACGTGCCGTACGAATGGTAAACACCGAACCGGTGTCCTCCGTCTCAAACGGCGTACCGTCATGCTCCCGATTGACCGCGAACAGCGTTTTTTCGTCAATAAATTGACCGTCCTTCGCATATTCCATACGAATAAGACCTTCGCTGATCACCGTGAACCGTGCATTACCAACCACAAAGCGATTTTGCATATCGTTCATTCCTTTCAAACCTGACGTTCAAAGAAACCTTCCAGCGAAACGGGCGATTTACCCGCAAAAGGAATTTCCCCGAATAGCGCCTTCACATACGCACGCTGCGTAGCGGGCGAAGAAGAAAAGGCGTTAATATAGGTTTTTGCGAAAGGGTAATCGTACAACTTATAAGGATCTCCGAATGAGGTAAAAATAACACGCGGATGGCGAAGCAAATAGCCACGCCAAAGCGGCAACACTTCACGGTTGGTCAGACGAAGTGTGCCCCCAAAATAATTCATCGGGTCGATCGTGATGTTAAACAACACGTAATCATACTCGTTCACAGCATTTTTCACAGTATAATGCTGAGGATTCACCAGTGTGGTCACCTGCACACCCCGTGTGCGGAGCTCTTCCTCCACAACGCTCAGGCAATGACCCTCCTCGTCGAGAGGATTCTCCTTACGAACCACCACCTGCAACACCTTGTCGCCCGCTTTCAGCGACACGGGAAGCAAGTGCCCGGCATCACGTACGACGCAAAGGCTTCGCTCGGCGATTTCCTGCGCCAGCGCCTCCAAATCCTCCTGCGGATGCAGCCGCTCCTCAATCATCGCCTCGTCGCTGAACAGGCCCACCTTGTTTTTAAGTCGCCACACACGCCGTACGGCGTCCTTCAGACGCTCTAACGGCAGTTCTCCGCTCTCTACCGCAGCTTTGATATGGTCGAAATCCGACGGCAAAGCAAACAGCACCAGATCGCCACCGGCTTTGAGAAATTCCACAGCAATTTTATCGCTGTCCGTCATCGCACACACGCCGATCATACTCATCGCATCCGACACGATGCACCCCTCAAAGCCGAGTCGCTCTTTGAGCAGTCCTGTCATCAGGTTTTTGCTGAGCGAAGCAGGCGGATAACCGAGAATATCATCCACCTTTTTATCAAATGCAGGCAACGCAATGTGTGCTACCATGATCGCCATGGTGCCCGCCTCGATCATTGCCTTGTAAACACGACCAAAGGTGTTCATCCACTCTTCTTTTGACAAGGTGTTGACAGAGGTGCAAAAATGCTGATTTCGCTGATCCACGCCGTCGCCGGGAAAGTGCTTACAGCACGCCGCTACCAAGTTGTCCTTTTGAAAGCCACGCACCGCTGCCGCACCGATCTTTGCCACCTGTGCAACGCTATCCGAAATAGCACGTGTATTCACCAGACAATTGGAAAAGTTCATATTGATATCCACGACGGGCGCCAATGCCAGCGACACACCCTGCTCACGCACACGCTGTGCCACAGCATGGTTCGTGCGCTCCACCAAGTCGGCGTCATCTGCCGCGCCCCACGCCATAGGACACGGCAGAGGCGGCTCGCCTTTGATCGTATCCTGCAAGCCGTATTCCACGTCAGCAACCAGCATAACGGGTGTTTTGCAATACTTCTTTTGCAACGCCAAAATCGCATCACGATACTCCGGGCGAGGACAGTACATATATTGACTTCCGGGGCGGGTGCGGCGAATAATCTCTTCAGCCTTATCCAGCGGCACACGTTTCTCATCCATATCGTAGTTGAGAACCTGCCCCACCAGCTCGTCGAGAGTAAGCCGGTCAACGCCCCTGCGAATCTGTTCCTCTGTCAACATGGGATCACACTCCCCGTTCAAAGAATCCTTCAAACGCCACAGGGCTCTTACCCGCCGCCTCGATCTCGCCGAACAATGCCTTCACAAATGCACGCTGCGAGCTTTCGGTAGCGGAATACATATTGATATACGTCGCGGCAAAGGGATAATCGTACAGCTTGTATGGATCGCCAAACGAGGTGAAAACCAAATTCGGATGCTGCATCAAGTAGCCGCGCCACAGTGCCATCACCTGATCCCAGCCGATACGCAGGGTTCCACCTGTATAATTACCGGAATCTATCTTGAGATTCATCAGCACCAGATCGTATTTCTCACAGGCATCCTTCACGTCATAATGCTTCGGGTTGATGAGCGTCGTTACCTCCATACCACGCGCGCGGAGTTCCTCTTCCACGGTGGTCATACCGTGAATGTCGGGATGCTCGGGATCCTCCATCTTGATGACCACCTGCAGCACCTTGGCGCCGGACTTCAGCTCCTTCTGCGGGAACAAGCCTTCCGCATTGCGGATCACGGTCACGCTGCGCTCCGCCAGCTCACGACTAAGCTCCTTGATGTCTTCCATCGGCTCGGTCGCCAGCTTCTCCTGGATATGCTCCTCTTCGCCGAACAGACCGACCTGATTCTTCATACGCCAGATACGCAGCACCGCATCCTTCAGACGCTCGATCGGCAGATCGCCCGACTCGACGGCTTCCTTGATATACTTGAAATCGGTAGGCAAAGCGAACAGGATCATATCGCCACCGGCTTTAAGATATTCCACAGCCAGACGCTCTGCCTTGACCATGGCACAGGCGCCGACCATGCTCATCGCATCCGATACGATGCAGCCCTCAAAACCGAGCGTACCCTTGAGCAGGCCCGTCATCAGGTTTTTGCTGAGCGTTGCGGGCGGATAACCGAGGATGTCGTCCACCTTTTCGTCAAACGCAGGGAGAGCAATGTGCGCCACCATAATGGACATCACTCCTGCATCGATGACCGCCTTGTATACGCGGCCGTAGGTGTTCATCCATTCCTCCTGCGACAGCGAGTTGATGGAGGTTAAAAAGTGTTGGTTGCGCTCGTCCACACCGTCGCCGGGGAAGTGCTTGCAGCACGCCGCCATCAGGTTGTCCTGCTGGAAGCCCTTGACCGCCGCCACGCCGTTGCGGATGACCGCGTCGGTATCATCCGAGATCGCGCGAGTGTTCACCAGACAGTTGCGGAAGTTGAAGTTAATATCCACCACGGGAGACAGTGCCAGATGCCGCATATGCTTGCGGGAGATCTGTGCCGTCGCGTGATGCGCACGCTGCAGCAGGTCCGGATCATCCACCGCACCCCACGCCATCGGTCGAGGCAAAAACTCCTCATTCGGCACGCAGCAACCCGGACCGTGCTCCACGTCAACCACGTACATTGCCGGCGTTTTGCAATATTTCTTCTGCCAACCGCGGATCTTTTCACAGAAGTCATAACTGCCGGTGCCGTAATACACGCTGCCGGGCAACGTGTCACGAATGACCTGTTCGATCCATTCCGGCTTGTGGCGGCGCTCGTTAAATTCGTAGTTGAGCACCTGACCGACCAACTCGTCCAGCGTCAGGGCTTCAATGCCTTCGAGAAGCTGTTTTTCGGTTAACATAGGTATCCCTCCGTTGTCGTTATCTATACTTGTATAGTACCAAATGGAACAGGACAATACAAGACATTTTGTGCAATTTTTCTGGACAGATATTGCTGTTTTGGACTAAAAAAACAGCCGACGCTTGCACGTCGGCTGTTACGGTTATTTCAAAAATTCCACGACCTGCTCAACGTAGTCGAACGTGCCGTCGGGGTTGGCGTTGGTGGAGCCGTTGCAATGCTCGCCCTCCAGCAATACCATCTTGACGTCCGCATCCGGCACCAACCGCTTCAGCGTGAAGTACAGCAGATTGTTCTGCTCAATACGTCCCGGTATGTCGTTGGTATAGTACAGCAGTAACAGACGGGAGAAGGTCGTCTCGGGGGTGATATGATAGATCGGCGACGCTTCGTCGATTCTCTCCAGGCGCTTATCCAGCCCCCGCTCACGCAGCACGTTAAAATGCGTCGTCTGCTGAGCACTGTCGATAATAAACCCGTCGATGGTGTTGCGGTCCACACCGGCATTACGCAGATAATCCGGATTCATACACAACATCATCGTGATGTATGCACCCGCCGACTGGCCCGATAAATAAAACCGCTTCATCGTGCCGTACTCACCAATATGCTTCTGTACCCACGCCGCTGCATTCGCCGCATCCAAAATAAACTCCGGGTATCGTGCGGTGGGATACATACGGTACTCCACCGACACAAGGGCAATACCCTTCTCCGTCATGGCGTGAACGAAGCGCTCTGCGCCGAGGCGACTGTCAAATTCCAAACCACCGCCGTGGCACCAAACGATCACGTCAAACGTGTCGTTTTCCGGCAGATAAATGTTCAGCTTTTGCATATCGCAAGGGCCGTATGCAATATCACGAAACGCTCTCACCGTTACCACTCCCTATTGTAATCAAACCCACAATGCTTCAAAAACTCACGAGCCATCAACGTGGCACCCATTTGATTGGGGTGCACACGATCCCACGCAATGCGTGAGGAATGGCAGTGCTTGAAAAAACGGTCGTACATCGCCTGCATATCCACCAGGATACATCCGTGCTTTTCCGCCAGCTTTTTGCAGATCGCACCGTATTCGTCCATACGGGCACGCATAGCGTCCTCGCGGTTGGGCTCCATATAATACGGCGTCATCAAAAAAATGCCCTTGACCCGATCCTTCACACTCAGGATCATTTGCTCCACATTCCGCTCGTATTCCTCCGGAAACACGGCGCGATCCGGAATGGCCGGCATATCGAACTGGCGCCACACGTCGTTGATGCCGATGCAAATGGACACCCACTGCGTCGGGCGGGAGACCACGTCCCGATCAAAACGTGCCAACAGATCACGGCTGGTATTGCCGCTGGTACCGGCATTGGTAATGCGGAAGGACATCTCGGGGTAGCATGCCTGCAGCAGATTTTCGATCACACGAACATAGCTGCGCCCTACGTCTTCGTGGATACCTTCGCCGTCACCCTCTCTGCCCATATCCGTTACCGAATCGCCGGCAAAGATGATACGATCCCCGTTTTCCAACAACATATTACCACTCCTTCATCAAGAGCTTCACACTGTTTTCCTTTTTGCCGGAGTTTTTATTAACGAAGAATTGCAGCATATCCTGCTCGCCAAACACCGAAGCACGGCTGTCGGGGGTCAAAATAAATTCCGGATGCTCGACCTGACCGTGAACCGCTTCAATCGCGGCGGGCACATATTCTTTTTTGCCGGGCAGTGTCGCCGAAACATAGCGGAAACCGGAAGCACCGTAGCCCCACACGTTCAGCGTAATCGCCGTCGGAGCCTTGTCGGCAGGGATCTCAAAGCTACGGTCGTACTTGATAACGCGCTCATACATCGCCTTGTACGTACCGCAGGCGGCTTCATAGGTGGAACCGTCCGCATAATGCAGCGTGATCTGCGTCGTGCAGGAGGAGGTAAACTCCGAGAGATCAAAGCGCACCACCAAGCGACCAATATCCGCCGCCGTCGCCTTGTCCGCCGTCTCGATCAGCCACGCAGCGGAATCAGCCATGATTTTCAACGTTCTCTCGATATGCGGCGAGGCCAAGCCGGGTCGACAGCGATTCCACAGATCCATACACTCCTTATGCAGAGCGGCTACTTCTTCGCGGCACTTGGCAGCTTCGGCACGGATGTGCTCGATTGCTACGCCGCCGTCGCCCGCGCGGTATTCGTGCAGGTCATAACCGGTGCGCCACAGGTGGAAACGCGTCTTAACATAACGAATCTTCACACGATACGCATCCAGCACATCGGTATCACCCGTTGCCTTATTCAAGGCATCCTCCACCAGCGGCAACATCGCCATCGTGATATGGCCGTCCTCCCACGGTACACTATAAGAAGCTTTCTCGCTCGGAATGCCGGGACACTCAAGCAGGATGGCCGAGATCGCCGTGGCAAGCGCCTTGGCGCTCTCCTCGGTATCGGTATACTGTGCGGTAGCCTTCACCAGCGTCTCATAGCCCACCGGCTCGCCGTCATTCCACAGCAGACCGGCATAGGTGATCATCGGGTATAGGATCGGGATCTGTCGATAATCGCTCATTTCCCACACCGTCATCAACATACCCATCGGGTTGCATTTTGCCGCGTAGGTGGTAAGGGTATCCATAGAAGAATCGCGCCAACCCAAAGAAGCAAGATAGCGGAAGCCGAGACGCTCGTAATGAGTAAAGTAGTCATAGCTATTACTGGTATTAAACCGCGCCACGGGATAGCGATCGGTATACTGATAGAACCACGCGCACAAAATGATATCACGCGGCAACAGCTCCAACAGGCGCGGCTGCTGCTCGGTCATATCGTCCCAGATCATAACCTCCTTGCCGAGGCCCTTCAGGATATCGTAGTAGTATTTTACTGCGCCGTAGAACAGATCGACAATCGGGGTGTTCTTGCACAGCTCGCAGAAACCGATCTCGTGTACCTCGTCAAAGCCGAGATGAAAATACTTTGACGGGAACAACGCTGCCACTTCGGTAATATACTTGCCGAAAAACGCCTTTGTCTCAGGCAAGTTCGGACAGGTATCCATATGACGGGTGGCGCCCGCCTTGGCGAACATACCGGGAATTCCGCCGCGCAGCTCCGCCAAGTTCTTCAGTTCCTCGTGCGCCAAGAACCGCTCTGTGTGACCCAGAGGCGACACCACAGGGATCAGCTCCAGACCCAGCTTTTCACCGTAAGCAACCATCTCACGAATCTGATCGGGCGAATAACTCTCCTCATCAGAGGGATACGGATAGGTTTCGGTCTTAATGCGATCCTCCAGATACATCAAAATGGCGTTCATTCCCGCCTTGGCGGCAACATCCATAAAACGGCAAACCGTCTCCACCGTCTCGATCTGACGGGCAAGGTCGATCTGCACAATACGCATATCAAACTTCGGCATGGGGATCTCCTCCTCTTATTTGTTCCAAATGCGGACCCAGTCCACTTCCATCGGCCAGTTGAAGTTGCAGCCGAGAATGATGACCTCTTCTTCCTCATCCATCACCGAGTGAGCACCCACCCAGGTACGTTCCTTCGCCCATGGATTGATATCCTCAAAGCGCGGCAGCGGCGTCGGATCATCACGGTAATAGTACTCCGGCAACGCATCCGCCGAGTAGCGCGCGGAATGCATCAGCTTGCCGTCCAGATACCACGACACGTGGCCCGGCTCCCACAACGCGGCATAGGTATGCCATTCGTTATCCAACCAGCGGGTCTCGTTATAGCCAAGGGCATTGATGAAGTTGGTGCCCTGCTTTTGCAGTATGCGGCCGTCCTCACGGAACGTGCCGGGGCGATGATGGTGGTGCAGCGTACCGGTGTAGAACATATCCTCTTCACCCTGCTCATTTTTCGCCATATTGATTTCCAAAATATCCAGCTCGCCGCAATCCTTCCAGTCAAGCGGATGATTGCTCACAAAGTCACGCTTACCGATCGCCCAAAACGCGGGCACACCGTCGTACTCGCCGACGGGCTTGTCGGCACGGATGCGTGCCTCGGCATAGCCGTAATGCATCGTAAAGCCGGTCTGCCCCTTTTTACTGTAGCTGCCCAGACCGATCGCAGCACCGCACTTGATCGGTTTCATATACAGCGTGGAATCCCGCAGCTGGCACTCTTCCGGCGTCAGCGTGCTGCCGCCGTACGGACGGTCGGCATAAAAGCTGTAGCCAGGCTTGCCCTCGCCGCTGAAATCGATTGCCGTTTCGGTCTCAAAATCCTCGGCAAACACCAGCTTAGTCATACCGGCAGCCTCGGCGGCCGCCGGAATCGGTACGTTCTTGAAGCTCATAGTCCTTGTCTCCCCTTTTATTTGTTCCAAATGCGGACCCAGTCCACTTCCATCGGCCAGTTATAGTTGCATCCGAGGATAATGACTTCCTCTTCCTCGTTCATAATGGTATGTGCACCCGGCCAAACGATCTCTTCCACGTTCGGATACACCTCTTGCAGCCGCTTGACGGGTGTGGGGTCATCCCGATAATAGTACTGCGGGATCTCGCCCTCGGCAAATCTCGCCGAATGCATCAGCTTGCCGTCCAGGTACCACGCAATGTGACCCGGCTCCCACAGCGCCGCATAGGTATGCCACTCATCATCGAGAAAATCGAATTTATCCTCGTACCCCGTCGCAACCACCGAGCTGCTGGCAAACACCGTCTTGTAACGTCCCTGTTCGGTTCGTTCGCCACTCCGATAATGATTGTGCAGCGTACCCGTATAGATCTTCTTATCCTTATCGGTGTGCGGAACTACGATTTCCAAAATATCCAACTCGCCGCAATGCGTCCAGTTTTGACCGAGAAAATCCTTCAGGCCGATGCCCCAAAACGCGGGAACACCGTTGTATTCGCCGGTCGGCTGTTTGGCGCGGATGCGTGCTTCGGCGTAGCCGTAGTGCATCGTAAAGCCAGTGCGCCCTGCTTTACTGTAGCTTCCCAAACCAATAGCGGAAGCGCACTTGATCGGTTTGAAGTACAGCACGGAGTCCTCGATCCGACACTCTTCAGGCGTCAGCGTGGTGCCGCCATAGGGGCGGTCCGCATAAAAGCTGTAACCCGGCTTGCCCTCGCCGCTGAAATCAATCGCCATTTCGGTCTCGAAATCCTCGGAAAACACCAGCTTGGTCATGCCGGCAGCCTCGGCAGCCGCCGGAATCGGCACGTTCTTAAAACTCATAACAAACTCCCCCTTGTTATAGTTACCTTATTTTTGCCACACACGAACCCAGTCCACTTCCACGGGCCAGTCGCGATGACCGCTGACAAACAAAACCATATTATCGGTATTCATGATGGTGTGCGCACCCAGCCACGCCGGACGGCCGTAGTTCGGATAAAACTCCTCGATCGGCGGCAGCGGCGTCGGATCGTCGCGATAAAAATACTGCGGCATCTCACCCTCGGCGTAGCGTGCCGAGTGCATCAGCTTGTTGTCCAAATACCACGCCACGTAGTTGTCGTCCCACAGTGCCGCATAGGTGTGCCAATCGTCGTCCAGCACGTCAAACTGATCCTTGTAGCCGGTCGCGTTGATCGTGTTGGTGCACAGCTTGGTCGGAGGCCCTTCCAAACGATTGTGATCGTGCAGAGTGCCGGTATAGATGACCTGATTGTCGATCTGGTGTGCGTGCACCGCCTCCAGAATATCCAGCTCACCGATATGGTTCCACGGTCTGCCGGCAACATCGTCAACACCCAACGCCCAGAACGCAGGGATCTGACCGCGCACGACCTCGCCCAAGCCACTGACGGGAAAGCGCATGCGCGCCTCGGCATAGCCTTTGTTGTAAGTAAAGCCGGTCTGTCCCTTACGGCTGTAGGTCGGCAAACCAACGGCAGCGCCCGCTCTTTCGGGACGGATGGTCACCACGGAATCTTTGATAACCAGATCGTCCTTCGTCAGCGTCGGATTACCGTACGGACGGTCGGCGTACCAGTTGTAGCCCGGTTTACACTCACCGCTCATATCGATGGTATCGTACGAATCAAAATCGTCCGCAAACACCAGCTTGGTCATACCGGCAGCCTCGGCAGCCGCCGGAATCGGTACGTTTTTAAAGCTCATAACAAACTCCCTTTACTTCTGCCACACGCGGACCCAGTCCACTTCCATCGGCCAATTCTTGTTGCAGCCGAGTACCAAGATCTCCTCGGCAGTCTCCATCACGTGATGCGCACCCGGCCATGTGGTGTGCGCCAGCTGCGGATGCGTCGTTTCCTCAATACGCGGCAGCGGCGTGGTCTCATCGCGGTGATAATACTGCGGCAGATCGGTGGCGTTGTAGCGGGCGGAATGCATCATTTTGCCGTCCAGGAACCAAGCAATATAGCCGGGCTCCCACAGCGCTGCGTAGGTGTGCCACTGATCGTCAATGAAGGTCCATTGATCCAGATAACCGCAGTTGTTCACCCAGTTGGAGGCATATACCGTCTTGTAGCGACCTTTTTCGTTACGTTCGCCCGTGCGGTAATGCTCGTGCAGGGTGCCGGTGTAGATCTGCTGGTCGTTGGGACGACCCTTCGGGACGTTCAGCTCCACGATATCCAGCTCGCCGCAGCGCTCCCAGTATTCACCCATCATATCCTTCTTTTCCATACCCCAAAAGGCAGGAACTCCGTTGTAGTCGCCGGTCGGCAGATCTGCACGGATGCGTGCCTCGGCATAGCCGTAATGCATCAAGAAGCCGGTGCGGCCTTTCTTGCTGTAGGTCACCAGACCGATCGCCGAACCACATTTTTCAGGCTTAAAATACAGCACGGAATCCCGCATCTGACACTCTTCGGGTGTCAGGGTTGACATCGCATACGGACGGTCAGCATAAAAGCTGTAACCGGGCTTGCCCTCACCGCTGAAATCAATAGCGGTCTCGGTCTCAAAATCCTCGGAAAACACCAGGTTGGTCATACCTGCGGCTTCTGCAGCCACCGGAATCGGTACGTTTTTCAAACTCACAACAAGCTCTCCTTTCGTTTTCGCCATACCGGCATTCGCTTTTTCGGCCGCAGCTCGCTTTGGATAATAAAAAAAGCTGCGGTGGGTGCGATCGCACCGACCGCAGCATAAGGCGTAACAGAACGTTACCGCTTCAGTTTTCTCAACTGTTACCCTTTCTTGCCGCTTACTGCTTACCGTCGGTCATGAGGCGACCGGCAACCAAGCGGTTACCCTGCAACAGGTCGGCAGAAACGACCGATTGCAACCGCTTTGTTAGTTTCATTATAAACACTCTGTTTGTATTTTGCAATAACCTTTTTGCAGTTTTTTGTCTCTTTTTTCTCGATTTTTTCGCAAAAGCTTACACGAAAAGACCCGACAGAAGCTCTGTCGGGTCGTCGTTTCTCATATTATCGCCAGATGCGTACCCAATCCACGTCCATCGGATAGGTTTCACGACTGGTGAGGAGTACTACGCCCTCGTCCGTATCAAAAATGCTGTGCGAGCCAATACGTTCCGGCTTGGTCACGTGTGGATACACTTCGTGCACACGCGGCAACGGCGTGGGGTCGTCGCGGTAGTAGTACTCGGGCAATGCATCCGGCGAATACCGCGCGGAGTGCATCAGCTGACCGTCCAAATACCACGCCATGTGTCCTTTTTGCCAGAGTGCGGCGTAGGTATGCCAGTCATCATCCACAAAAGGGAACTGATCCCGATAGCCGCAGTTGTTTACCAGATTGGAAACGTATGCCCTCTCCTGCTTGCCATCCTCAGTCCATTGGCGGTAGTGATGGTGAAGAGTTCCGCAAAAATATTTCTGATCCTTGCCGTCTTTGTTCTTGGTAATGAACAGCTCGACAACGTCCAACTCGCCGCCTTCGGACCATCCACGCTCGCCTTTGAAGTCGGCCAGCTTGAATGTCCAGAAAGCTGGAATACCGCCATACTTACCGGTCGGCATACCGGCGCGGATGCGTGCTTCCATATAGCATCCGCAGGTTACGGTAAAACCTGCATCCAACGGGTTGCTGTATGTCGCCAATCCGTACGAGCTCGGCTGCGGACCACCTATATGAATATACGAATCCTTCTGATAGATATAGTCCCGCGTCAGGCGGTGACCATACGCATCAGGATACCATTTGTAACCGGGCTGGTGCGTAGCATCGATATCAATGGTGTCCATCGAATCAAAGTCATCCTCGAAAACGAGCGTGGTCATCCCGGCGGCTTTCGCCGCCTCAGGAATGGGAACTTCCTTTGTCGTCATCTCAAACTCCCCCTCGTCATTTTCGCCAAATGCGAACCCAGTCCACATCCATCGGATACGTCTCGCGGCTGGTGAGGAACACCACGCCTTCATCTGTATCAAAAATGGTATGAGCACCGATCCGCTCCGGCTTGGTCACATGGGGGTATACCTCGTGCACACGCGGCAACGGCGTGGGATCGTCGCGGTAGTAGTACTCGGGCAATGCATCTGCCGTGTATTCGGCGGCGTGGGTCAACACACCGTCCAAATACCAGGCGATACGGCCCTTTTCCCACAGCACGGCATAGGTGTGCCAATCGTCGTCCACGAACGGGAACTGGTCGCGGAAGCCACAGCTGTTTACCGTGTTGGAGGTGTACTCGCAAACCAGCTTGCCGTCCGCGTCTGTTGAACGATAGTGGTGATGCAGAGTGCCGGCAAAGTACTTTTGATCCTCGCCGTCCTTGTTTTTGGTGATGAACAGCTCCACCACGTCCAGCTCACCGCCCTCGGTCCACGCTTCACCTTTCATGCTGGCAAGAGGAAACGTCCAGAACGCAGGAATACCGCCGTATTCACCCGTCGGCATACCGGCACGGATGCGCGCTTCCATATAGCAACCGCAGGTCACGGTGAATCCGGTATCCACAGGATTGTTGTAGGTTACCAGACCGTATGCCTTCGGCTGCGGACCGCCCATATGGATGTAGGAATCCTGCTGGGTGATATAATCGCGCGTCAGGCGACAGCCGTACGCATCGGGGTACCATTTGTACCCGGGCTCGTGCGTAGCATCAATATCGATGGTGTCCATCGAATCGAAATCGTCCTCAAACACGAGGGTGGTCATTCCTGCAGCAGCTGCCGCCGCAGGAATGGGAATTTGTTTACTCATAGTCTCACCTGTTATACCTTTCTGCGCTTCCGTGTCACGCACAGCGCCGCAGCGCTCAACATAGCAAGCATTGCCACCGCCGGGAGCGCCCGCGCACCTTCACCGGTATCCGGAATCTCATCGGGATCCATCTCAGAATCCGGCTCCTTATCGCTATCGCCATTCGCAATAACCAGCGCGGCTGCCAACAGCTCGTCGTAGGTGGGCTGGCCCAGTGCCTCCAGATACGCATTGATCTCTGCACGGCGCTCGTCGGAGAGCTGCTCCCAGATCGCCTGACCGTTCAGGACGTTCTGATAGTTGTCCTCGGTCGCTTCTGCGACGGGATCGCCCCAATCGTCTGTGCAGTAGTTGTACCAGAAGTCCTCGGCAGTCATATCAATAATGATCTCGTCCTCATTGCCGTCGCCCGGCGTGATGCCGCCGCCTTGACCCTGCCAAATGCGGACATAGTCCACTTCCATCGGATTGGTTGCATAACCGCTCAAATACAGGCAGTTGATCTGCTCGTTCGCAACGGAGAACACGCCTTCCTTCAATTCGCCCTTGTGAACGTTCGGCAGCGTGCTGGGGAGACTATCTTCGCTATACGTGATCTCAAACATCTTTACACCATCCATATATGCTTGGACGATGTTTTCATCCCATACCCAGCCCAAGGTGTGCCATTCCTTGTCACCCAGAGCATTGATACCGTTGCCGGTGTTGGAATACCACTCTGTCGTATCACTGGCACCTTCGGGACGAGTGCTGTCGTGAAGCGTTACCGTCCAGTAACCCTTGTCATAATGGTGCGCAATACCCCAGAACTCCATCCAGTCCATCTCGACCCAACGAATATTCTCTCCCGGCAATTCCAGTGCTTTACCGAGCGGGAAAGACCACACGTTCGGGCCGCCGCCCGTTACCTCGGGCTTCGGAATACGCAGGCGCACCTCAAGATAGCCCTTGTTCCAGCCGAAGCCGTTGTGGGTGTTAACATCCACGGTTGACAGCGTAATACCGTAGGAACCGTCGTTTTTCAACGTCAGGATACCGTCCTCCACGTCGTATTCATCACGGGTCACCGTGCCCGCTGACCAGTTACGAGTCACATACCACTTATAACCTTCAGCACCGGACGCCGTCGTATCGATGGAGCCGATGGAATCAAATTCATCGCTGAAGATCAAACGATCCATACCGGCCTTTTCTGCAAGTTCGGGAACCGGCAGCGCCTCGTCCGCTACACGCAGGTGGACCTGATGCGCATTGTTGGCCGAGTTCATTTCCAAAATCGACAAACGCGGATTGGCGCGTGCTGAAACTACCAAGGCGCCCTCCGTTGCCGACCACGGCGCAGTGTCCATGACAATGGCAACATCGTTGGTCGCCATGGCCATCGTACAGGTATATGTCAGTGTGCGGATAACCTCACCGTCGATAGCGATGTCCACCTCAATGACTGATCCAACAGGTACCGGATCGGCGCCCTTGTTAACAATTGTAACGGCAAACAGCAGTTCCGTGCCGACAGCGACCTGATCGTCACCGCCATCCCATACAATATCCGCAATAACAAAGTCAACAAGCGATGCCTTTTGCGCCAGCACCACGTTATCCAGATAGATCGGACCCGCACCGTCGGTAGTCAGTGATAAGACGCTGACGGCCTCGGTCAGTGCTTCAGGAGTGGTGAATTCATAGGTCATCTTCTTCCAAGTGTTCAGTGTGTCTGTCTTTTTCTCCGACAAAACAGTTTCGCCGTTTGTCAGCTTCGCCACAACATTGCCGGCAGTCGAACGATACCAGAAGGACACGAGATAGGTTTTCCCGGGCTGCAGACCTTCTATGGTTTGGGACACGGATGCACCACTCATCAGCACTGCCGCCGAAGAACTCACACGGCCCTTGCTGTCTTCAAGCGCAGCGCCGCCGGAAAGTGTCCAGGAATTGTCATTTTCAATATCAAAGGTGCTGTTTGAGATCAGAGCCTTCTCACCGGAAACCGTCACAACACACGTCGACGTCTTGCCGTTCAATGTCGTAGCCGTGATAGCAGCGCTACCTTCGCCAACAGCTGTTACCATACCGTACTCCACGATGGCCACATTTTCATCGGACGATGTCCACACAGCGCGATTGATATCACCGTCAACGGGTGTAGGCATAATCACCAACGACTCGGAACGTCCGGGAACCATCGTCAGTGTGCTCTTGTTAATTGTGATGGATTCCGCTTCAACATCCGATTTGTACAAACGGAGGCAAATATTATCGATAACTGCAGGCGGGTTGCCATTCGTTTTGTTACTGACCGAAAGATCCCATCCCGGGTTAAGCGTCATGTCTGCCGGAGTAGTAAACACCCTGGAAGCATGACGCCATACGGTGCCATCGCCTTCTTCGGGTACAGGAGACAGGAGCTTCATGCTTCCGCTCCACATACGGAAATCGGATCCGGGAGTGGCCAAGTAATCAAACGAGATCTCGTATGTTGTTCCGGGCAACACTGGCAAGTCCAACTTATAAAACGTACTCGCTCCACCGTTCTCGAGTGTACGCAACTCCAAACCATAACCGCCGTCCTTGCCGATACCGGGCTTGATGGAACCCTCCGTATCGCTCTTCCAGTTCTTCTCGCCCTGCTCAAAGTCACCGTTCTTCAACAAATTTCCGTATTCGTTGATCGTCACGACGCAGGTGGCAGTCAGGCCCTTGGCGGTTGTCGCCGTGATAGTTGCCGTGCCGGACGGAGCAAGCGCGGTTATCGTACCGTCCTGAGTCACATCGACAATGCTAGTATCACTGGAGGTCCAGGTCACCAAACCAAAACTCAGACCTGCCGGTACGCTGTTGACCATCAAAGTAGTGGTATCATCGGGAAGCAGTTCCACAGACGAAGGCACAATCACGATCGTCTCAGCCTCCGGCTGCTTCTCCAATTTAAAATTATCAAAATACGCCACACCGGTACCATAATTTGCCGCATTGGCATTGTGCCGATGACGGATCGACCATTCCCAACCGGTATTGGCATTCATGTTTTCCGACGCACCGGTGGTGAATTTGACCGCATATGTTGTCCATTCGGCCGCATCCGGCAAAGTAACGTCTTTCCAACCGACCCAGTCAGTGCCGGCACGAGAAATATCCAACTGGGCAAAGCCCTTACCCTCATGCTTGTAATCAAAGGTGAGTACATATGCCGTGTTCGGTTCTAGGACCGCATTAAATGCAGCCTTATAGTCCACACCGGGCCACACGGCGGTACCGCCCTCGTTGACGGTCGTTTCGATCTTGACGCCCTTGCTGCCATCAACACCGACGCCGTCCATGATGTAGGCGCTGTTGCCCCACGAAGCGGTAGGACCTTGCTCAAAGTCGCCGTTGACGATCAACGCCGGCTCCGTCACCGTTACGGTGCAGGTCGCCGGAGCCAATCCCTCGGCGGTGGCGGTAATGGTGGCCGTACCGGCCGAAATACCCGTAACCTTGCCGCCGTCCACGGTAGCAATCGCCGTGTTGCTGGAGGTCCAGGTGACCTCCGGGCGAGTTGCACCCGACGGAACTGCCATAACGATCAACGTAACGTCTTTACCGATCTCGACCGAAGCGGTCGACTTATCCAGCTCAATACCGGTGATAGCCGCCTGCTTCTTAACCAGTTTGAAATTGTCGTAGTACGTCGCACCGGTACCGTAGCTCGCGGCATCCGCATACTGGAGCTGACGCACCGACCACTCCC
>JAGBFF010000006.1 GCA_017936615.1 Clostridia bacterium
ATACCCGTACCGTCAATCATAATAGGATTCATCGACACGATGGTTTTGATACCATACGGCTTGGTCACATTCGCCACCGCGCGCATCATCGGCAACGGGCCGATGGCGATCACCAGATCGTACGTCTCCCCGGCGTCCAGCAGTTCCTGCAGCTTGGCGGTAACAAAGCCCTTGTTGCCGTTGGAGCCGTCATCCGTCATCACAAACAGACGGGTACTGACCTCGGAGAGTTCTTTCTCCAGCATTATGATATCCTTGTTGCGAAAGCCGGCGATCATATCCACGTGCGCGCCGAGGCGAAACGCGGTTTTCGCTTCCGGATATGCGATGGCACAACCGACACCACCGCCGACAACGGCAACACGGCGATACCCTTCCAGCTCGGTCGCGCGACCGAGCGGTCCCACCACGTCCAGAATCGCATCGCCAACCGATAAGGTATCGAGCAGTTCGGTGGTCTTCCCCACCTTTTGATACATAATGGTAATGGTGCCACGTTCAGGATCCTCATCCGCCAACGTCAGCGGAATGCGCTCCCCTGTCTCATTTACGCGCAGAATAATAAACTGCCCCGCACGGCCTTTAGCGGCGATGAGCGGCGCTTCGATCTCCATCAGTGATACGAACGCATTCAGCGGTCGTTTGTTAACAATCGTAAACATACTTTTATCTACCTCGATTTAACGCTTCTTAGACCACGTTGACGGCGAAAAAATGACAAGCAGCGGATAGATCTCCAGACGCCCGAACAGCATCGCCAGCGACAACACGATCTTGGAGGGATCGGTATACCCCGCATAGTTAGCAGCGGGGCCTACCATATCGAGACCCGGACCAATGTTGTTAAAACAAGCAACCGTTGCCGTGAAATTGGTTTCCATGCTGAACGGTTCAAAGGACAAGAACAGACACACCAGCGCGATACATATCATATACAGCACGAAATAGGCACCGACACCGCTGAGTGTCGCATCGTCGACACGCTTACCTTCCAGATGCACACTACCGACCGAACGAGGGTGCATAATCCGCTTGAGGTCGCGCCGTACGCTTTTAAACAGCATCATTACACGTGAGACCTTCAAACCGCCCGCCGTGGAACCGGCACAGGCACCGATGAACATCAAGAGCACCAAAATTGTTTTGGACAGACCCGGCCACAGGTTGAAATCGGTCGTCGCATAACCCGTCGTAGTGGAAATGGAGGATACCTGGAAGAACGCGTGCCGCAGTGCCTCCGAAAAACTCGGGAACATCGGCAAAATATTAAGGGTGATGACCAGCACCGCCACGGCAATAATGGCAAAATAGCACCACATTTCGCTGCTGTGGAGCGCGCTACGCGCGCGGCGCATAACGATGAGCTGATATACATTGAAATTCACGCCAAAGAGCAGCATAAAAACTGCGATGACCCACTGTGAATAGGCACTGTAGCCGCCAATACTGCTTGCTTTGATCCCGAAGCCGCCCGTACCGGCAGAGCCGAACGCGTGAACGACGCTGTCGAACAACGGCATATCGCCGCACGCCAGCAGTACGATCTGCAACGCGGTCAGTACGAAATAGATCACGTACAGGATCTTCGCCGTATCGCGCAGGCGCGGTACCAATTTACCGATAATGGGGCCCGGCATCTCGGCGCGCAGAATATGGATCGACCGTCCCGATTCCGCCGGCAGGATCGCCATCATCAGCACGATAACACCCATGCCGCCGATCCAGTGGGTAAAGCTGCGCCAAAACAGCATACCTCTGCCAAGCAGGGCCGGGTCAATGAGGATCGACGCGCCGGTGGTTGTAAAGCCGCTGACGGTTTCAAACAGAGCATCCACATACGAGGGGATCTCCCCCCGATCACAAACGGCAAGGCACCGATCATCGACAGCGAGACCCACGACAACGCCACGCTGACAAGACCTCCACGCGCAAAAATGCGGCGATCGCCGCGTTTGTTTGTCAAGGTTAGAGTTAAACCGATCGCCGCCGCCACCGCCGCTGTTGCGGCAAAGGCCAGCACGCCGTCCCATTCGCCGTAATACAAAGAGACCGCAAGCGGTAACAGCAACAGTACCGCTTCCAGCTGAATGATCCGTCCAACGGTGTGTAAGATCACCCGACGATTCATAACCGCGCTCTCCTTACTTCATCAAAATATCCGACAGATCCTGAAGCCGCTGATTGGCGGCAAGCACGATGACGTGGTCACCCTCCAGGATCGCATCCTCACCGGAAGGAATGACCGTCTTGCGATCACGAATGATGCCGGCGATCAGGGTATTGGGCTTGGTTTTAAGGGATTTCAGCGGAATGCCGACCACATCCGGTTCGTTACGAACCAAGAATTCCAGCGCCTCTGCTTTGCCGTCCATCAGCTGATACAGCGTTTCCACGCTGCTGCCCATCGAGTTCTGCAGGGCGCGGGCATACCGCACCAACACATCCGAAATGATCTTGCGAGGCGATACGATGCTGTCCAGCCCCAGATTTTCCGCCAGCGACGCCAGCTCGTCCCGATTGATCTTGGCGATCACCTTCGGCACGTTCTGAGACGCAGCAAAAATAGACATCAGGATGTTTTCTTCATCGATGCCCGTCAACGCGACGAGAGCATCCTGCGAGATGAGATCCTCCTCAAGCAGCAGTTCCTGCTGCGTACCGTCACCCAGTACGACGGTGGTTTTCGGCAGCAGATCGCTGAGTTCCTGCGCCATTGCGGGATCCTTTTCGATCAGCGTGACCGCGTTGCCGCCCGATTCCAGCAGATGTGCCAAATAATACGCCGTGCGGCTACCGCCCAGGATCATAACGCTGCGCGCCTTTTTCTGCAGCACGCCCATTTCGCGCAGCAGCTTCTGCAGTTCTGCCGGCGCCGCCGTGACACCGATCTTGTCACCGCTTTTCAGCACGAAATTACCACCGGGGATATACACCTCATTACCACGCTGTACCACACAGACCAGGAAGGTGGCTTTGAATTTGTTTCTCAACTCATGCAGCGCCATACCATCCAGCACCGACTGTTCCTTAAGACGCAGCTCGATCATTTCAAAATTGCGGTGCGAAAAAGTTTCGACCTTAACAGCTGAAGGAAACTTGAGAATGTTCAACAATTCCTTGGCCGCCAGCAGATCAGGATTGATCGCCATGGACAGATCGAGATGCTGCTTCATAAAACCAAGGCTGTTGTCGTTATATTCAGGGTTGCGGATACGCGCGATCGTGTGCTGTGCGCCCATTTTCCGTGCGAGGAAGCAGCTGAGCATATTGGTCTCGTCCGACTCGGTGACGGCCACAAACAGATCTGCTGCGGCGGCGCCCGCCTCCTCCAGCACATCACAGTCCGCACCGTTGCCGCAAACGCCCATCACATCGTAAACATCGGTGATCTCCGTCAATGCAGCGGAAACATTGTCGATGGCCGTGACGTCATGACCCTCGGCCGCCAAGCTCTCGATAATGGTCGTGCCGATCTTGCCGCAGCCAACCACCAAAATGTTCATACTCTCCCTCCTCTGAGAATAAGTTTACATAGCATCATATCACAATTTTCATACATAGTCAATCGGGGTTGCAAAATCTTTAGGTTTCCTGTAAAATAAACCTATACCGTATGGAAAAGGTGGGAAAACGATGGAATTTTTGCGATTTTTGGAGAACCTGCGCACACCGTGGCTGGACCAGATCATGCTGTTTATCACCTCATTCGGTGAAGAACTGGTGTTTATCGGCATCGCCGTCACGCTACTGTGGTGTATCAACAAGTATCAGGGATACTATATGCTGTCCGTCGGTTTTATCGGGATGCAGATCAATCAACTGCTGAAGGTACTGTTTCGCATTGAGCGTCCGTGGGTGCGTGATCCGTCCTTTGAGGCGGTGGAGGCTGCCAAGGCGCAGGCAACCGGCTACTCCTTCCCCAGCGGTCACACGCAAAATTCCGTCGGTACCTTCGGTTCCATCGCACGGTGGTGCAAAACGCGTTGGATCAGCATCGTCTGCTGGACGTTGGCCGTGTTGGTAGCGTTTTCACGGATGTACCTCGGCGTGCACACCCCTGCCGATGTATTGGTTTCGTTCGGCATCGCCGTTATCTTGGTTTTCGCGCTGTATCCCCTCTTCCGCGACGCCGATAAAAATCCGCGTCGCGTACGGATCCTGCTGTGCGTGCTGCTGGTGTGGGCGATCGCACAGATCCTCTTTATGGAGTTCTTTTCCTTCCCCGCCGAAGCCCAAGGCGAACGGCTGTACAGCGGCCTCAAAAATGCCTACAAGATCGCCGGTGTGGCGATCGGATTTATTATCGCCTTTGAGCTCGATCTGCGGTATATCCGTTTTGAAACCAAAGCGGTGTGGTGGGCACAGGTGATCAAGCTGATCGTTGGCTTGGCGCTGACCTTCGGCGTGAAGGAGCTCGGCGGACTGGTGTTCGATATGATCCCGTACGAGCCGGTCGGCAAGGCACTGGAATATCTGGTGATGGTGCTGTTTGCGGCGTGTGTGTGGCCGCTGACCTTCCGTTGGTTCGCAGGACTCGGAAAGAAGGGTGCCGCGTGACCCATGTGATGTTTATCTGCCACGGCAACATCTGCCGCTCCCCCCTGGCGGAAGCGGTGATGAAACAGTTGGTGGCGAAAGCGGGACGGCAAGCGGAGTTTGAGATCGCTTCGTGCGCCACCAGCACCGAGGAAATCGGACACGACGTTTATCCGGCAGCTCGGCGGGAGCTTGCCCGCCACGGTGTTGCCTGTCCCAATCATCGGGCGGTGCGGCTGCGGCAATCGGATTACGCGTACTATGATCGCCTGATCTGTATGGATCGGTACAATCTGCGCAACGCACTGTCACTGCTCGGCGGCGATCCGGAGCACAAGCTATGTCTTCTGCTTCCTGACCGCGACGTTGCCGATCCGTGGTATTCCGGCGATTTTGACACCGCCTACCGAGATATTGAAGAAGGCTGTCAGAGACTGCTTAACGAGCTGTAAAATGCGTAACCGCCCGTGGAATCCACGGGCGGTTTTGTTATACCTCTTCGGTTTGTTCGGACTTTTCGGTTTTGACGATCAGGCGGCGCTTGACCTCCGGGCCGTCAAACAAGCGGCGGATCTGCACCCTGCCCACGTACTTTTTGCCGCAGGAGCAATGCAGTGGTGCCACGAAATAACGGTGGCGGAATTGCCATGGCTCGACGGGACGCAATCGCTTACCGCACGCCTCACAGCGGAACTGCAGATCCTTCTGGCGTACCGCCGGATCGTCCAGCTCACGCACGAAGGTGGGCTTGAAATGGATCCGACGGTAAAATTCATCGTCCGTGGGACGTACAGCGGCACGAAACGACACGGTATCGTACACGTGCTTCAGGATCTGCGCCGACAGCACGCTGTCGTCGATCGCATGGTGCAGCTCCAATGCCTCACTGCTCATACCGAGCAGTTCCGCAAACTTCGCCAGTCCCACCTGCTGCCCTTTATCCAGCTGCATCCGCTGCTGTGCATACGCCTGCAGATCCAAATACCGCGACACGAACGGGATACGCTCGTCGTCGTAGTAGTATCGGCAGTTTTCCATAAACACCGTCAGATCGGTGGTGCTCCAGGTCAAGAGCGTAGCTCCCTCGTCCCCGATAAACCGATGCAGACGATCCATCGCCTCGGCAAAGGTGATACCGGCACGCACCTGTTCGTCGGTGTACCCCGTCAGATCGGTGACCCAATGAGTCAGTTTACGGCTGACACGGGGACGGATCACCGCATCGAAGCGATCAACGATATCCAAAGCATCGTTCAGGCGCACGGCGCCGATCTCGATGATCTCGTTGAAATAGCCGCCGATCTTCTTACAAAACGCGCCGTTCCATTCCAGATCCAGTACGACGATAGCCAAGCGATCAGCACATCCCTTTCAGCGTACGGCCGGGCAGAATATGGAAGTGCAGATGATGCACGGTCTGCCCCGCTTCCGCTCCCTGATTGGTGACCACACGGTAGTCGGTGATGCCTTCCGCGGCGGCGATCTTCGGGATGACCTCGAAGATATGCGCAACCAGCGCGCTGTTTTCCGCCGTGATGGCAGCCGCACCGATGAGGTGCGTTTTGGGGATGACGAGGATGTGCACCGGTGCCGCGGGCTGAATGTCGCGGAACGCCAGTACCTGTTCGTCTTCATATACCTTGGTCGACGGGATCTCTCCCGCGATGATCTTACAGAAAATGCAATCCATGATGATCGCTCCTTATTTCAGATTTGCACCAACGATTGCGGCAACCTTCTCCATCGCCGCCGGAACAGCGGACAAATCCTTGCCGCCGGCCATCGCCATATCCGGCTTGCCGCCGCCCTTGCCGCCACACAGTGCCGCGATCTCGCGCACGATAGCACCCGCGTTGGCACCTGCTGCGACTGCACCTGCCGTGCACCAGCACAGGAAGGTCACCGACTGCTTCTCCTGCGACGTGCCCGCCAGCACTACGATCGCCTTTTCAGGGGCGCGATCCTTGCAGCGGTCACACAGCTCACGCAGATCGCCGCCCTCGGTCTCGGGCAGAACAGCCGTTACCAATTTGACACTGCCGCAGTCCACGGCGTCGGCAAACAGGTCGCCCGCCTTCTGTGCCGCCTGCTGGCTGCGCATCGTCTGCACCTCGCGCTGGGTATCCTTCCACTCCGCTACAAGCTGTGCAGAGCGGCGAACAACGTCGTCTGCACCGTTTGCCTTCATCACATCGGCAGCACGGGACAGCTCCGCGTAGTAGCTGTTCAACAGCGCCAGCACGCCGTCACCCGTCACCGCTTCGATACGGCGAACACCCGCGGCTACGGAGGTTTCAGTCAGAATGTGGAACAGACCGAGCTTCGCCGTGTTATCGGCGTGGGTACCGCCGCACAGTTCCATCGACACGTCGCCCATCTTGACGACGCGCACGACATCACCGTATTTCTCGCCAAACAGCGCCATTGCGCCCTGGCGGCGCGCCTCTTCGATGGGCATTTCACGGACATCCACCGCGCTGCCTGTAAGGATCCACTGATTGACAAGAGTCTCCACCTGCGCCAACTCGTCGGCGGTCAGCGCGGAGAAGTGAGTAAAGTCAAAACGCATACGGTCGGGACCGACGAGCTGACCTGCCTGCTCGACGTGACCGCCCAACACACGGCGCAGCGCCGCCTGCAGCAGATGCGCCGCCGAGTGGTTGCGCATCGTCGCCGCGCGGGTGGCGGCATCCACGGTCGCGGTCACGGTGTTGCCGACGTTCAGCGTGCCTCTCTCCAGCACACCGCTGTGCAGCATCACACCCGACGCGGTCTTTTGGGTATCGGTGACGCGGAAGCAAACACCGTCCGCCTCGATGACACCGACGTCGCCTACCTGACCGCCGCTCTCGCCGTAGAACGGCGTGACGTTCAGCACCAGTGTGGCAGTTTCGCCTTCGGTCAACGTTTCTGCCAGCTCGTCGCCGCGCACGATAGCGGTAACGGCGGCTTCGGCGGTCAGCGTTTCGTAGCCGACGAACGTACCGGCCTCAAGCTGTTCGGTGATACCGGGGTTCGCCTTCCACGCATCCGCACCGGCATCCTTACGGGCGGCACGAGCACGGGCACGCTGCTCCGCCATCAACTCGCCGAAGCGCTCCTCATCGACCTTGAGGCCCTTTTCCTCCAAAATGTCACGGGTCAGGTCGACCGGGAAACCGTAGGTATCGTACAGCTTGAACGCATCTTCGCCCGACAAGGTATCCCCCTTAACAGAAGCGAGCATCGTCTCGAGCAGCGACAGGCCGCTGTCGATGGTCTTTTCAAACGCCTCTTCCTCGTTGCGGATGACACGGACGATGAAATCCTTCTTTTCCGCCAGTTCGGGGTAGGCACTGTGGTTCTCCTGAATGACCGTCTCACAAACCTCATAGAGGAACGGGCGGTGCAAGCCGAGCAGACGGCCGTGACGCGCTGCACGGCGCAGCAGACGGCGAAGGACGTAGCCGCGGCCCTCGTTGGAGGGCATCACGCTGTCACCGATCATAAACGTGGTAGAGCGGATGTGGTCGGTGATAACGCGCAGCGACACGTCGGTTGCCTCGCTCTCACCGTAAGTCACACCCGCAATGCGGCTGATGTGCTTCATGATGTTCTGCACGGTATCGACCTCAAAGAGGTTGGCAACGCCCTGCATGATGCACGCGAGACGCTCCAGGCCCATACCCGTGTCGATGTTGGGATGGTCAAGGGGCGTGTAGTTGCCGTTGCCGTCGTTGTCAAACTGGGTAAACACGTTGTTCCAGAACTCAATGTAGCGGTCGCAATCGCAGCCGACACCGCAGTCGGGCGAGCCGCAACCCCATTCCTCACCGCGGTCAAAATACAGCTCGGAGCAGGGGCCGCAAGGACCGGAGCCGTGCTCCCAAAAGTTGTCTTCCTTGCCAAGACGCACGATGCGGTCGGGCGACACGCCGACCTCCTTTGTCCAAATGTCGAACGCTTCGTCGTCGTTTTCGTAGATCGACACCCAAATGCGATCGGCCGGTAGCTCCAGCACCTTGGTGCAGAACTCCCACGCCCACGCAGTGGCCTCGTGCTTGAAATAGTCACCAAAGCTGAAGTTGCCGAGCATTTCAAAATACGTGCCGTGACGCGCAGTCTTGCCAACGCGCTCGATATCGGGCGTGCGGATACACTTCTGGCAGGTGGTCACGCGCTTACGCGGCGGGGTGACCTCCCCCGTGAAAAACTTTTTCATCGGCGCCATACCCGAGTTGATGAGCAACAGGGACGCATCGTTTTTCGGAACGAGCGAGAAGCTGGGCAGACGCAGATGCCCCTTGCTTTCAAAAAAGCTGAGATATTTCTCGCGCAGTTCGTTCAGACCGGTCCATTCCATACGATATACTTCCTTTCAAAATAAAAATGCCTCCGCCCCAGCTTGGGACGGAGGTTCCGTGGTACCACCCAATTTGCGCCGCAAAAGCGACGCCACTCGATGCCTTTAACGCAGGCGTACGCACCGCTCCTCGCGGTGAGGCTCCGGGGCGGCCTCCGTGTGCGGCAGGAGCACCTTACAGCCGAAGGGCGCTCTCTCTGATCTGCCGGGCGACGGTTCTTCCCATCACAGCCAATCCATATCGGGTCTATTGTACCCGAAACGTCACCGCTTGTCAAGAGGGGATTTTGACGTAACACCGCCCCCGACACGGTCGGGGGCGGTGTGTTCAGCGGTTAGCGAGGGATCGTGTAGGTTTCAATTAAAGCCGCATGGGGCGGTGTCATGCCATAGTATTCGTAATCAGGATTATTATACAAATTATAGTTGCCCTGAGTTACATAGATTGTGGTAACTTTAAATTCGTTCCTATCAGCATAAATGCTGTAGTGTGAATTACCAACCTCCTGCTCCCACACAACCATCCCCTCGGGAATCTTTGCTGCTTCCGCTTGCTTTGCCGCTTCGATCTCCGCTTCGGTAGCTGCACGCGGCGGTTTCACCTTGGAGGCATCATACTCAAACGAACGATAGTACACTTCAACCAAATTTTCTTCCGTATCAAAATAGAAAACGTAGAAGGAGTCCGTTTCGCACCCGTTGATCCAGCGATTGAATATAATTCGATAACCCTCGTACTTCCTGTTTGTTGTGTCAGCCTTTCGTACTCGAAACGAGTCAAAATGCTTCTCTTTTGGAAAATGCTTGGCAATATACTGCCGGAAAACGGTGTAATCCTCGCTTTCATACGAAAAAGTCAACGTTTCCTCTGCTTCTATCGTCGTTGCTCGCGGGACAGTTATCCGTGTTGTGGGAACCGTAGTCGTTGGCTTGGCAACCGTCGTTGTCGGGTTCTCCGTTTTTTTAGTCGCCGTTGTGGTCGAAGCGACAACAGGTGCAACAGTGGTCGTTACGGAAGCCTCGGTAGTCGATGTGGTCTTTACGCTTTCCGTACCCGTAGTGGATATACCGCTCTCTACCGTCGTCTTTCCGCTTTGCGTGCCGCTATTAGTCTCTGTCGCTTGGGAACAAGCTGAAAGTAACACAAGGCAGGTTGTCAAAGCGGATAGTATCTTCAAAATATTTCTGATATTCATTGTCTCACCTCTTTGCAGAAACTGCATCACTGCACAGCGTAAAGCTGGAAATTTCCATTTCCGACTACCACTGCATCAAAATAGTTGCAACCATCGTCTTCGTCGCAATAACCGTCGCCATCTCCATCTCTATGGATTTGGTTGATGTAATTAACCGCCTGCTGCACTGTATCGCCGCGCATAGTTCTATCGAAAAACATTTGCATCCATTCCGTATTAGCGGTATCAACCTCATGCCCCCACGCAATAACAGCGTCTACACCTTGTGAAACCGCCGTGTCGCAAATATCATTATCGGCGCCGGGCAAATATGTGGTGCATGCATCAAAAATCATCAATTTACACTGACTTAAATCTATGGTATCAAGCGGTATGTTGGCATCAAGCCAACTAGTTGCGGAAGTTAAAGCAGTTGAGTGAATATTAACATCCGGCAAACCATGGATATCAAGTGCATTTGGAAGCCACAATAGATTTGTTCCGCCGTGACAACTGAAATGAATAACATCTCGTTCAGTTAGATAATTCTTAATTTTGGTAATCGTCAAGATTGCATCATGTGCTGCATTATATCCCATAAGTGCCAATGCACGACTACTTTCCTTTACATCCGCATACTGTTCATACCCTTCGTCCGCTTTTTCAAAGAACGTTCCTCCGATTGAAGCAGAAGATTCAACAGTATCAAACGCCGGTTCAAAAATCCACTGTTGCGCGGTAGCACTGCCGGAATAATACGCTGTGGAGACGGCGGTTCCGCTACCGGCAGCCAGCGCCGTGTTGTAGCCGGAGCAACCGGTCAACAGCGCCGCGGTAGTATCGGTCAACGGTTTGATCTGGAACTGTTGCAGCTGAGCGCCGCTGTGGGTATTCACCTTCGGGTAAACACCCGTACCGACCGTACCGTTGGGAATCTCGAGGGATTTATTCAAATGAAATACGCCGTCGTGCCCGATGATCGGCTGAAGCACATAGTTACCGTTGCTGTAGGTAACGCGCCACCGCTGCCTGCCGTTTTGAACCTTGGTGTCCTGCCCCACCACCACGAGCGTGGCGTTGGTATCGTTTACCATCCCCAAGTACTTGCCGGTGGAAGCGTTTTTGATGTAATAAATCTTCTCGTTTACAACACCAGTATATTCCGGAGAGGAAATCGGGGTGATATTCCATTTTTGCTTGGCTACACCCGTCCACGTGGAAACCTCTGCCGACGACACCGAACCGGCGGTGGCGTTTTCCACCTGCAGTACCTTCGTATCGTCCTTGGCGGAAACGGGCATAAAGTAGTAGGTACCGTCCGCATTGGGGAGAATGAACCAACGCTGTGCATCGCTGCCATCACCCGTTACGACGTTGACGTTCTGACCGTCGGCAATGCCCGGGGTGTTCATACGAAGCGCCGTGCGGAACGCCGGGGTGGCACTGTACACGCCGTTACCCTCGTGAACGAGCTTCCACGACTGGTTGCCGCGATAATTGGCAGCCTCACCCGAAAGAACGGTGCCTGCCGCGCCAAAGCCCGTAACGCTCAGATAATTGCCGCTTGCCACGTTGGTGATGTGGAACAGCTGACCGCTGGTGAAGGAGCACGGCGAATAGGCATTGTAGGTGATCGCCAAGTACGGCTTTGCCGACTCGTCCTCGGTATCCGTCCACCATTCCGAAGACCGCAGGGAATTGTAGTCTGAAGCAGTCTCATCCTGATACCGAATCTGGAAGCCGTAGTTGCCGACCGTTCCGGCGGAGTTGTTGTAATACATTGCCTGAATGACGGAGGTAACGTCAAAGGTATATTTGCCACTGCTGACGGCTGTACTCTGGATCGCCGTAGCGGCAGGACCCGGCCACGCAGCCGTGCTGCAATTCCAAGCTTCCGTATTGCGATACAACGTCATATTTTTCCACGAGGTCGTACCCGACGGTGTGGTAAAGGACAACTGTGCACTCGTGATATCGCCGTAAACCGTGGGCATCGTCAAGAACTGCACCAAGCCACGGCATTTCAGCTGGCTTGCCGAGGTGCGGTTGCCGACGTACATACGGTCGAGATCCTGACGCGATACCGCATCGCTCGACGTGCAATTTTGATAGATGTACGTATCCCACGTATTTGTGGCGTTGTTAGAAGCGTACACCGTGGGATCGATCGTAACCGGATAAACACGCGCCGCATCGGTAAGCCACTCCATATCGGGGGTTACCATCAGTTCCCAAGCGCCGTTTACAAACAACAACTCCACCTCGACGTCCTGGCTGAGTTCGTCCATAGCATCCGTCATGTACGGCGCTGCAATGCGAAACACATCCGCACCTTCGGCATCACGGATAAATACCGTTCCGTCCTCACCCAAGGTGGGAACAAGACCAGCCGACAAGGTCAGGTGCGTAGTATACGATACCGCTTGGGCAGGAACTGCCGTAAGCAAGATGTCTTCCTTGACCTTGACCGGTGTAACCGTGAGGCGAACATCGGCGTTCTGCCCTACCAAGTCTTCATACAGAACCATACTGGTGGTCTTACTTGCCGACATATCCACGGTATCCGCCGGGACAACGACCGGCTCGGCGGTCAACACCTGTGCCGACGGCAGCGCGGTCATCAGCGATGCTTCCTCCGAAGCACTCATGACCTCCAACCCTCCCGAAGCGACAGAGGGCTGCACAAAACGCCACGAAATGCTGTGACCGTCACTTTTCAAGGTAACCAACGGATCGGTGGCAGTTGCCGTCTGTGCAAACGACACGTCAAACAAACCGTCACGGTTGCTGTACACCGCATCGCCACTCACATCCACGGCAGCTTGCAGCGTATTGTCGATCTCGTTCCATTCGCCGGTCTGTTCATCCAAATAATGCACCGGTACGTCATACACGGCGGCAACAAAGGTGCCGTCAGGCATCAGAAAGTGCTTTTCGTACTCACCGCGTAATTCCTCTTTCTCACCGGCGACGGTGGTAATACCGTCAACCGGGATCGGTCCCGGTTTGGGGAGCGTTTCTTCCGTTACGGCGGCAAGCGAGGAACCGTCCGCGAGAACTTCATCGATACCGGTGGCGGAAATTGCCGCCGTGTTAGAAAACAGCAGGGTTACTACCATGCACACGGACAGGGCTTTGCGAACGGACGTTTTCTTCATCGCCTACACACCTTTCATTTCGTTATATCGGCAACCGTAATTCATCCTGTATAAATTACCATAAATTGCCATCACCATAATATCACAATTTCGTAACCTTGTCAAGAAGAGATATTGGCTTTTTAAACAAAAACAATGAAAAAATTGATTTGTTTTATGGCATTTTGACATATCCCATACGGTATAGGCGGTCGCAGAGGACGGCGAACACGGGGGCGGTCGCTTCGTCGGTGCGGCTGCCGTTTTCCGCAAGGACGGTGATAACGTACTGCGGCGATTCCGCCGGATAGTAGCCCGTGAACCAGCTATGCACCATCGTATCACCATCCTCGGTGCGCCATCCTGTTTCGGCGGTGCCGGTCTTCCCCGCTGCGGTGCCAATCGACGGTGCGGCGGCGGTTCCCGTGCCGTCGGATACGACCTCCTCCATCATGCGGCGCAGCGTTGCCGCCGTCTGCTCGGAACAAATGCGCGAGGGCGGATCGGTAGTAGCGCGTGTCAGATTACCCTGCGCGTCCACCGTGCCGAGGTACAGGTTTGGGCGCAGATAGCTACCGCCGCGCGCTACGCATGCAGTCATCGCGGCGATATGCAGCGGCGTCGCCAGTAGATCCCCCTGCCCGATCGACACGTTCGCAAGGCGCGTCGCCTGCAGCAGCTCGGTCTCCTGCGGCAGGGTGGCACGCGCGGTCTGCCAGCCGTTCATCAAGAACAGCGGGCTGTCAAAGCCGAGCAGTGAGGCGTAGCGGTACAGCGAGGACGCACCGCCGCGGTGAGCGAGCTGAATGAAATACGGATTGCAGGACTCACGGAACGCCCCGAGCAGATCCACCGTGCCGTGGCCGAGAATGTGGTGACATTTGATGCGATTACTGCCGACCTGGATCGCACCGGCACAGTTAAAGCTAACGGAGGTCGGTGTGCCGCGTTCCAGCGCCGCCATCGCCGTGACGATCTTAAATACCGAGCCGCAGTTATACGCCGCCGTGGTACGGTCGAACAGCGGCGCCGCCTCGTCGTCCAGATACGCGGTCAGGTCGGTGGGATCGTAGCCGGGAAAGCTCGCCATCGCCAAAATATCGCCCGACCTGACGTCCAGCACCACCGCCGCGCCGCGGCTGATGTGTTTTCCGACCTCTGCCTCCAGCATCGCCTGCATACGGCTGTCAACGGTCAACGCCGCACCTGCTTTCGCCTTCCGGAGTGTGTTTTCCACGATCACCTCGCCGCCCGTCAGCACGCTGCCGGTACCGTCGGTACGGTAGGTGACCGTCAGTTTACCGCTTGCCGCGGACAGCACCTCATCCAGCGCCCGTTCCGCGCCGCAAACGCCGTGGCCATCGGCATCCACATACCCGACGATATGCGATGCAAGGTTGCTGTTATATCGCTGTGGCACCACAAATTGGCGAATACCGTTGGCCAGCGGAAACGCATTCTCCGAGGTGAGAACCGCAGGCTTGCCGCTTTCCAGACGCTCACGGGTGACAGCCCATTCCTCAACCGTCATACTCTCGGACAGCACCGCCAGCGCTTCGGGCGTGGAGATCACCCCGGCGGCGTACTGTGTCCCCGTATTGGTCAGCGCAATCATATGGCGGTCGTACAACGTGCCACGCGCGGTCGCAACGGTGACCGTCAACGAGGATTGCACGTCAGCGACCTCGGCATAGCCCTGCTCCGTCAGGCGGTAGACGCGGGCGATGATGCCGCTGAAGGCAAATAGCAACGATGCAAACAGGGCGATCAGACGCTTATGCATAAAAAAACTCCTCTCCCGTGCAGTATACCCACACAGGAAAGGAGATAAACAGGATACAGGACAAGAACCCCTCCGTCGCGGACAAGCCGCGCCACCTCCCCTGTCAGGGGAGGCTGATCGGGTGGAGACAGTATGCCCACACGGGAAAGGAGATAAACAGCAGGTTGGAATGTGGAGAGGTACAGAAAATCAGTCGTCAGCCTTACGGCGGAGGTAACAGCCGAGCGGTAAGGGACGGTCATACGGAAGCTGCAGCGCCATCGTGGGATGCGGCGCGCTGTCGATCGGCTCACCCTCGCCGTCATACAACTCCGTCACCGTCAGCGCCAGCGGCGACTCACCCGGCAACAGCACCTCCAGCGTATCCCCTTTAAAAAAGCGATTGCGCTGGCTGAGCAGCAATCTGCCATTCTCATACCCCGTTACCACGGCGGTCGCCTGATAGGTGCGAATATAGCTGTTGGTCGCGGTGTTTTGCTCCGGCATACCGAAATAAAAACCCGTACCGTACGGACGGTGGCTAACCTTTGTCGGTTCCTCGCGCAGCCAGTCCGGCACGCGGTAATCCGCAGAAAAACCGCTCGCCACATACCCGTCCACCGCCTGGCGGTAAGCGTTGGTGATGCCCGCTACGTAAAAAGCGGCTTTCGCGCGGCCTTCGATCTTAAACGAACTCACACCGGCGCGGCACAGCGCCGGAATGTGCTCCAGCATACACATATCGTAGGCGTTGAGCAGGTGAGTCTCCCCCTGCTCTTCCACGATGGTCAGCGGCTGATTCGGGCGGGTCGGCTCCACCAGATAGTACCCCCAACGGCAGGACTGCGCGCAGTCGCCGTGGTTGCCGTCACGTCCGGTCAAGTAGGTGGAAAGCAGGCAGCGTCCCGAATACGCCATACACATCGCACCGTGGATGAACGCCTCCAGTTCGAGCTCGCGCGAGGTCTTGGCGCGGATCTCCGCAATCTCGTCCAGCGACAGCTCACGCGCCAGCACCACGCGGGAGGCGCCCAGATCGTACAGTGTCTGTGCGGTGACGTAGTTCACCACACCGAGCTGGGTGGATACGTGCAGCTCACAATGCGGCGCGTAGCGCTTGGCAAGCGCCATCACACCCGGATCGGCAGCAATGACGGCATCAACGCCGATGTCATCCAGCAGTTCCAGATACGGCGGCAGATCCTCCATCTCATTATTACGCGGCAGGATATTGCAGGTGACGTACACCCGCCGCCCCGCACGGTGGCAGGCGTCCACGGCGTACCGCAGCTCGTCCTCGGTGAAATTGGCGGGAGCTCGCCGCATCCCGAAGCGCGTACCCGACAGATACACCGCATCCGCACCGTACAGCAGCGCCGCCTCCAACCGTTCCCGATCCCCGGCAGGTGCCAGCACCTCCGGCTTTATCGCATCAGTCATGGATGTCATACGCATCGCAGAACCGCGAGTGCGCCTCGTTGGTAGCGTGGTAACCGGTAACGTATTTCTCCTCTGCCTGATCGTAATACGTGGCGAAGAAATACATCTTCTTGCCCGCTGTCTCGGCACCGGAATGCTTCACGTTCTTTTTGGAGCAGGTGCAGGACAGCTCGTCGTCATCCGCCGGCCACAGCACGGCACGGATCGCGTCCTCACCGGGGCAGTTGATTGCGCCGACGGGCAGGCCCTTACGGTTGTAGGTATTGTACGTCTTATTGGTCTTGACGGCGTTTTCGTCACCGAACAGCTTGACGAGGTACTCCCCCGTCGCATCGCTTTCCAGATTCGGAAAGGTTTTTGAATCGGCCAAACGGTTAAAGAACACGCGCGCCACGCCCGCCATATCGTCGGGATTGTTGGCTTCGCCCTGAACGATGGAAGCGAGGATCACGACCTGATCGATCGTCAGCCCCTGCTCCTTTGCCGCCGCACGGAACTGCGTACTCATACGGCCGCTGAAGTTATCCAGCATCTTGCGGACGACCGTCTCTGCCGAGCAACCCTTATAGAAATCGTAGGTATCCGGGAACAGATACCCCTCCAGCTCGTGGACGCGCTCTTTGCGATCCGCCTCGGGGACGGCTTTCAGGTCAGCGATAAAATCATAGTCCTTGCTGTAATTCTTATCCAGCGCCACCATAAAATCACTGGCGGTGCAAACGCCTTTTTCCTCCAGGCGCTGTGCGATCTGCGGTACCGTGAATCCCTCCGGGATGGTGACACGCACGATCTCGCGCGGCGCAGCAGTACGCAGGCGTCTGGACAAGGTCTGATACCCCATATTCGGAGACAGACTATACTCGCCCGGTTGCCAGTTGCCTTCACCGTCAACAAGACCGGCGTAGATGCGGAAGATCCATCCCGCATCGATCAGTTCCGACTCCTCCAGAATATCCGCCAGTTGCTCGTTGGTAACGTTCTTCGGCACGGTAATATCAATGATAACCTCATCCTTGCCGACACCGGTAAAATCCAAAAAGCCGACGATCAGAGTGTATGCCAAAAACACCGATACCGCCATGATAACCGTACCGTAAATGGTCGCAAACAGACAACCCATTCCCTGAATGGGACGCTTTTTTGCCACCGGCTTGGACGGCGGCTCCTCCTCGTCGACGATGTGCACCGGTTCCGGCTCGCGGATCATCGGCGTCGGTTGCTGATCGGGGATGTCGCCGTATTCACTGTCCAGATCCAAATGCAGTTCGAACGGCTTGGGAGCGTTCGGGTCGGTCGGCTCTTCGGCAACCGTCTCCTCTGCGGGAGTATGTACCGGTTCTTCTCCGTAAATACGCACCGGCTCCTCGTCCTCCGACGCAGACAGCTCACCGTATTCACCGTCCAGATCCAGATGCAGCTCAAACTTTTTGGGCTGTGCCGGCGCAGGATCGGCGACCGGCTCCTCGATCGTCTCTTCTGCGGTCTGGATCTCCTTGATCGGCACTTCCTCGATCGGTTCCTCGGTCTGCGGCGGTTCCGCAGGCGAAGTGCCGCGAAGCTCGTTCAGTATCTCGTCGATGTCATAGCGTTTTTCGTCAGCCATGTCCGTCTCCTCCTTTGGACTGCCGCGCATCACGGTCGGTGCGGCGGATATAATTCTCGGTCACCAGCAACTCTGCGGGACGGTCAAACCGTCCGTGCGGCAGGTGACGGCGAACACACGCGCTGTAGCAGATGCCGATAAGACTGCCGCCGAAGCGCGGTAAAAAACGATCGTAATAGCCCTTGCCGTAGCCGAGACGATACCCGACGTAATCGTAGCAAAACGCCGGAATGATGCACAGCCCGTGCGAAAGGTCGGTAACCAGCTTTTCGGGGCAGGGATCCGGCTCGTACACGCCGAACGAACCGGGCTTCAGTTCCTCCAGCGAATCGATATAATAAAACTCCATCTCGCGCGTGTCGGGGATGCAGCGCGGCACCGCCACGCGTTTTCCATCCTCCAGGGCACGACGAATGATCCGATGCGTGTCTACCTCAATGGAGGTCGATACGTACACCAGAAGCTGACGTGCACGGCGGTACTGCCACAGCTTACGTACCCGATCGGCGATGCGTGCATCGCAATCCTGCCGCTGCTCGGGCGACATTTCGGTACGGATCGCATGGTCGTGCTCGCGCAGATGCGTTTTTAGTTGTCGGATATCCGTTACCGACATTGCATTGCTTCTCCTAACTTCGCGGCGACCTCCTCCGAGACAAGCCGCGACACGATCGCCAGCGCAAACGGAATCGTTACACCGGCGCCCTTTGCCGTAATGCGGTCGGCGGCGACCGCCACCGACCCGCCGGTGCAGACCGCACCGAGCAAATCCTCCTCGTACCCGGGATAGCAGGTGGCCTCCCGACCGCGAAGTAAGCCTTTTTTACCCAACACCGACGGTGCGGCGCAAATGGCACACAGCAGCACGCCGTCGGCTGCCGCCTGATCCAAACACGTATTGACGACCTCCGAGGTGCGCAGATTTTCCGTTCCCGGCAGACCACCCGGCAGGATCACCGCCTGCAAGCCGTCCGCCGCAGTCGGCAGCGGTGCGGTATCGTCCCGATCCGCCTGCACAGCGATCCCATGCGAGCCGGTGACAGACGCCCCGCCGACACCGACGGTCGTAACCGTCAGCCCCGCGCGGCGCAGCACGTCCACCGTCGCCAACGCTTCGATCTCCTCAAATCCATTAGCAAGAAACAACAAAACCATACGATGACCCTCCTAATCCAGCGCCAACCCCACGTACGGAGCAGCACGCAGTTCTTCATCCTCAAACGGCAGCCACAGCATAAACGGCTCGTCACCGTTCATCCGGCGCCACACGTAGCGATCACACCCCGCCGCCGCGCTGAGCGCAGCGGGATCGGCGTCGCCCAACAGTTCTTTGATAAACAAGGTTTCGCCCTGCACGTAACATAGCGCAACCGCACGTTCCGTGCCGAGCACCAGACCGCAGGACGCCGCATAGGCGGTAAAACGCGGCTCCCAGCCGACGGCATCGGTCGGCAGCAGCGCCGTACGCCGCTCGGTAAATTCCGCAGGTGACAGAACGGTGATCCGTTCGCCGCTCGGCCCGGCCTCCCCCGTTTCGGTATGACAGCCGCACCACGGACGATACCCGAATCGGGCATAATACCTCACCAAGGACAGCTCGGCGGGACGCAAAAACGAAGCGGTAACCCCTTGCTCCCGCGCTTGTGACAACGCCGTATTCAGCAGCTCGGCAAACAGACCGCGACCGCGATGCGACGGTAGCGTTGCCGCGGCGTAAATGTACTGCAGCCGCCGCGTACCGTATGTCACGGGCAGCGTAAACACCATCGAGATCGGTGTACCGTTCTCCACAGCCAGCAAGCACTCCTCCGACAACCGTACCGTCTTCAAAAAGCGGTCACGATCGGAAGCACTGTCCTCGGGAAACGCGGCACTCCATATTTCACGGATCGCGGGAAGATCTGCTGTAAAGGCGGGTCGCTTTACGATCATAGCATCCTCACTGTATCGTCACAAGATATTTTTTAAGCAGGATCGCCGGACGGTACGATTCCTTGGCGCGGCGCAGGCCGGGAATACCCATATCGTTCTCGCGGTTGAGGTATTCGTACGCGGTCAACGTCTTGGCAAATTCGCGGTTGATCACTGCGTACGCCCCCGAAAATGCCGACAGTGCCTTTTCTACGTGAATATCGAACACGCGCTCGTTGATGGGCGAGCCCAGCGTGAACGCGACCGCCCTGCCCTCGACGCGGATCAGACCGCCCGACAGCGAAAACCGCTCGGGCTCGCGCAGCACACGCCGAATGGCGCACTGCTCGTCGTTCAGGCTGCCGGTACAGCTGCCCTTTTCCTCGCACCATTCCCGGGAAAGACGCACCATATCGTCGACGTTCTCTGCCGACAGCGGCTCATACGTCCATTCGTGGGCACGCGAAAACGCGGAAATATGATTTTTCTTACCGTGATACACCTTACCCGGCAGGTTCGCCAGGTCCTCGGTGCGGTAAAGATAGTCAAAATCGTCCCGCGCCTCCTCGGCATGCACACGACCGGGAAACAACGCCTTCAGCCGTGTGAGCAGGGCTTCATCCACGCTGTGCAACCGCAGCGGGCGCGGTGACTCATCGTACAACTGACGCAGCACCTCCTCCCAGCCGTTGCCGACGGGCGTGAGATAGGAGCGCTCGCTGCCCAGCACCAGCACCTCGCCCACACGGGCGATGCGAACGTCGTAATGCTCGCTCCACATATACGCCGTGGTGAAGGAATATTCACAACAATCTCTGCCCGAGGCCGCGAGCAACGGTGCCGCCCACAGGCTGTCCTCGGGGCGCAGAGAGCGAAGTTCAAGCGACATCAAAAAAACTCCTTACAGAGACTCGATCAACCGCGCCGTGATGGACTCCACCGACAACGGTTCACCGTTTTCGGCGCAGGGAATCACCGACCACCCCAGCCGCTCGGCGGCATACAGCGCGCTTGCACGGCAGGTCGTGAGATACCGCATATCGCGCTCGTGAATATCACGCTTGGCGGCATCGCCCTCGTAGCGGCCGACCAGCAGCTTTTGCGACACCTCCAGAGGCATATCCAAAAACAGCACACGGTCAGGGCGCGGCAGACCGAGCAGGTCGTATTCGTAATGCTCCAGCCACGTAAGGTACGCGTCCCACTCCTCGCGCGGCAGCTTCCCCATCTGATGGATGGCGTTGGAGGTCGTGTAGCGCGCCGCCAGGATCAGGGTCCCTTCCTCGTAATCCCGCTGCCAGAATTTTTTATAACTGGCGTAGCGATCCACCGCATAAAAAGACGATGCGGCGTAGGCGTTCACCGCAGCGGGCGAGCCGCCGAACTCACCGCCGAGATATTGCTTAACGAGTGCCGAGGAGGGCTGCTCATAATCGGGAAAACTAATCTGCCGATAGTGTGTGCCGTTCCCGCGAAAATACGCATCCAAACGCGTCAGCTGCGTGGATTTACCGCTGCCGTCCAGACCGTCCAGCACGATGAGACTCATATCACGCATCCCCCTTGAGCTTGCGGTATTTTTCACGCATTTCCATCAGTTTGCCGCAGGTCATTTTCCC
>JAGBFF010000048.1 GCA_017936615.1 Clostridia bacterium
AACTTACACCGAAAAAACGAAAAAGCTGACCAAGCGCGCCATCGTTTATCTGCCCTACGGCTACGATGAAAGCAAGGAGTACAACACCTTCTACTATATGCACGGAGGTTGGGGCAACGAAACTACGCAGATGGGTACTCCCGAGCGTCCATCGGGATTCAAAAACGTGATCGACCACGCCATTCAGAACGGCGAGATCGAACCGATGATCGTGGTCTGCCCCACCTACAACAACGAAAATCCAGACGACAGCGCAAACTACACCCTTGCGTTCTATACGCTGACCGCCAATTATCACAATGAGCTTGTGAATGACCTCATCCCCGCCGTGGACAGCACCTATTCCACCATCCCCGACCGGGATCACAGAGCCTTTGGCGGTTTTTCTATGGGTTCTGTCACCACGTGGTACACCTTCGTCAACTGCCTTGACCAGTTCCGTTATTTCATTCCTTCAAGCGGTGCGATGGATTATCAGGGCGATGACGTGGATGCGGCGGTCACAGCATTGGGGCACAGCCCCGAGGATTTCTTCATCTTTGCCTGCACGGGAACGTATGACTTTGAGTACCGCAACTTCACAAATCAGATCGAAGGAATGCTGGGTATGCCAAGTGGGAACTTTGTGGAGGGGAAAAACCTTGTGTTTTATGTAAAAGAAGGTTATTCTCACAGCGGTATTGCTGCTACGGAATATACCTATAACGGACTTCTTTCCATTTGGAGCAAAGGTAACGATGTACCGAACACAAGCGATCCTTATACTTCTGACTCTAAAATATCCGATGTAGTGAACGACCCCGTATTCGGTGACTACGGAAGATTGATCTTTCCCGTAGACGAGGGCTATTACAGCGGTGAAACCCTTACTGACCTTCGCCTTACATGGTACTCGAATATCGACGTAAATAAGACTGTGGAGATCGTCAATTATATGAAAAGTCAAGCGCAAAACGGGAATGTGATCTTCTATGACATCTACACCGATGCGGAAAAATCCGCCGATCCAGACAAAGCGGATACGGGCTTGTTCTTCTTCAAGGGGGACAAAGATGCGCCCTTTGCCGTGTGTAATGCAGGCGGCGGTTTTGCCTACGTTGGTGCGATGCACGATAGCTTTCCACACGCACTGGAGCTTTCAAAGAAGGGGTACAACGCATTTGCTTTGATCTACCGTCCCGGAGCACAGACCGCCTGTGAGGATTTGGCAAGAGCCATCAGCTTCATTTTTAAGAACGCTGATAAACTCGGTGTCAGCACTGACTGCTATTCTGTCTGGGGCGGTTCGGCAGGTGCACGAATGGCGGCATATCTCGGTACATACGGACCGGCAGGCTTTGGCGGCGACGATTTACCAAAACCGGGAACTGTTATCATGCAGTATACGGGACACAGCGAATACAGCGAGGACGATCCGCCGACCTTTGTTTGTGTCGGCACAAGCGACGGTATTGCAAATTGGCGGACCATGCAGCGGAGGATTGACGCAATGTCCGCCCCCGGTATTCCCACCGAATTCCACGCCTACGACGGACTCGGTCACGGCTTCGGTCTCGGCACGGGAACGGCTGCCGATGGGTGGTTTGATCTTGCTGTGAAATTTTGGGAAGAACAGATGAAATAATATTGAGCATTAGAAAGAAAAAATGCCGCCCATCGGTTCACTGGATGACCTGTGGGCGGCATTGCGTTTAATCAGTATCAAATTGTTATTGAAGTCCAGCCTTTTCACTCCGTCAAATGTTTTCAATCAGTTGTTTTTTTACTATCAAAACTTCACAATCTCCGGTGCCTTTCCAAACGCACAGAACGTCGCCACCGCGTTCTTCATATAGAACACCTGCGTGTTACCGTCGTTCTCATCATACATCCCGCGCAGATTCGGATACGCATCCAGCATCGACTTCTTCGCTTCAAAACGGTCATCCTCGACCAGCTCACAGGCAATGCGAATCCACGTGCCTTCCGTGAAAGTACATATCTCCGCCTTGGGATTGGCGGCAAGCTGATGGCTGGTGGGCTTGATCTTGCCGGTCTGGATGTAGAGTTTGCCTTCAAATTCGTTGATCGTACCAAAAGGACGGACTCTCGGCTGATCGCCTTCCACCGTTGCCAGATAATATACTTCCGCTTTTTTCAGAAAATCATATACACGTTTCATTGTTGTTCTCCTTATGTTTCACTTGATCTTCTTTCCGTCCGAAAACGCCTGACCAACCTTCTCGCCAAAGCTCCA